>PGZD01000079.1 GCA_002843155.1 Gammaproteobacteria bacterium HGW-Gammaproteobacteria-3 | reverse complement strand
CTCCTGCAAATTTTGACTATACTTTTTTTCATTATAAAACCAATTCTTTTGAGAGGCTATTCCTTTGCTCAGCATGGCCTCTGTACGATTCAACTTAATAGCGAGGCTAAACATGGCGCTTTTTGACGGCATCAAACGACAACTTCGTTCGGTTATTGAATGGCATAGCCCGCATCCCGACGCATTGTTTCAGCGATGGACGGAGAATGGCGATGAAATCAAAAACGCTTCCAAACTGATTGTAGGTCCAGGTCAGGGCTGTATTTTCGTTTACGAAGGAGAGGTAAAAGCCGTGCTTCAGGAAGAAGGTCTGATTGAGCTGAATACGGCTAATATCCCCTTCTGGACCACGGTCAAAAAATTCATGCAGTTTTTTGAAAGTGAACATAAAGTCGGCATTTATTTCTTCAAAAAAACAACGCAGCTTGATCAAAAATGGGGTACTACCTCAACCATAAAATATGAAGACCCAAAATACCGGTTTCCCATAGGCTTAAAGGCATTCGGGAATTACAGCTACCGGATTCAGGATGCGATCAATTTTTTTACCCACATCGTCGGTAGTCAAAACGATTTTTATAACGAAGATTTCCGCAACATTATGTCTGCGCGCATTCTACACCCGCTGGCTGACTATCTTGCGGAAAATAAATTTAGCTATGCCGATATTGACGCCAACCGTGAAGAAATCGGACACGGTATGCAAAACAAACTGTCCAGCGTTTTTCACGAGCTGGGTTTTAAGCTGACTGATTTTCGAATTGAAGGCACCCAGTTTGACGATGATACTTTAAGACGCATTAACCGCATCGCCGACCTGACCGCAGAAGCCCAGGCGGCTCAAGCCGTTGGCATTAATTATGCCCAATTGCAGCAACTTGAAGCAATGCTCGAAGCGGCTCGAAATGAAGGCGGTGGCGCCGGTTTAGGCATGGGCATGGGGGCCGGCATGGGTTTGGGCCAAAGCATGGCGCAATCCTTATCCAAAGGTATTTCGGTCGAATCGAGACAAGAGGCAACCGATCTGATGAAAAAACTGCTCGAATTGAAAAAAATGCACGATGCCGGATTGATAACCGTTGATGAATACAGTGCCCGGAAAAAAAACATCCTCGACAGTTGGTGAGCCATGGCGCGCTGCAACAGTTGTTCCGCACCACTTTTAGCCAATACCAATCGATGTCGTTATTGCGGTGTGCGCAATGATGTTGATCTGACCGGCAAGTTCGATTACGCTTTATACAACGATGCTTCAAATCGCATCTGTCCGCATTGCGATGAAGCTTTACAAACTATCAGCCTCGATCCACAAAAAGAATTTTTGATCGAACGCTGCGGGAGCTGTTACGGTTTATTTTTTGATCCAGATGAAATAGAACGGTTTTTGGAAAGTTCGGTAGCTGCAACGTTCACTATCAACCGCAAACATCTGGTCAACATCAATGCCGACCGTTTTCAGGCTCAGCAGAAAACAAAGTATATCAAATGTCCGGTATGCCAAAACTTCATGAGCCGCATTAATTTTGGTCACCGCAGCGGCGTTATTATAGACCGTTGTCCGGCGCATGGCATCTGGCTCGATAGCGGTGAAATCACTCATCTTATGGAATGGAAAAGAGCGGGCGGCCAATTATTACAAGCACGGCGACACAGCCAAAAAAAGAAAAAGCAAAGCCGGGCCAATATAGATTTTTCCACCTATGAAAATAACTACGCACTCGACAACACTAAACAGGATTTGCTGATAAGCGTAACTGCTCTGATAAAGCAACTTTTTGGATGATTTTTGCCGGTTGCAGTATCTTGAGGCGCTAAAAAATGAGATGGCAACACTTTTAAGCCCATAAATCACACCTTATCCTGAGGGCATGGCCTGACTGAATACGCTATAATGAAAAAGCTGTTAACTCAAAATCATGGGACTCCTGTGTGTTTCCATTCATCATCTACTGTTCGATTCAGGAACAGTTAAAACTTAACCGATAGACTATCAGCATTTTTCCATGATTCATCACAGTTGGTAAGAGAAAAACGCATGTACACTCAATTCTTTGGACTGAAAAAAAAGCCCTTTTCTCTGATTCCCGATCCGGAGTTTTTATTTTTAAGCCCTAAACACAGAAAAGCTTTAACCACCCTGGAGTACGGACTTATGAGCCACGCAGGCTTTACCGTGATTACCGGTGAAATAGGTTCAGGCAAGACCACTTTAATCCGCTGCATGTTGAACAAAATTGAAAAACAGTGCACTGTGGGCATCATTACCAACACCCATAGCTCTTTTGGCGACTTGCTGACCTGGGTTCTGGCGGCTTTCAATATTGAACACAACACTAATAACAAAGCCGAACGTTATCAGCTCTTTGTCAAATTTCTCCACGAACAAGGTCAAAAAAAGCGCCGCGTCGTCCTGATCGTCGATGAAGCCCAGAACATGGAAATCGAAACACTGGAAGAACTCCGGCTGCTCTCCAACATTAATGTAACGCAAGAAATACTGTTGCAGTTGATTTTAGTCGGACAACCCGAACTGGTCGATAAACTGAACGAGCCTCAGCTCGTACAGTTCGCCCAACGTATTTCCATTGAATATCATCTTTTGCCCCTTAATTTTGAAGAAACCGAGCAATACATCGAGCACAGACTGCGCATTGCCGGCAGACAAACACCGATTTTTAAAAAATCGGCGTCAGCCGCCATCTTTTATTACACCGCCGGTGTACCCAGACTGATCAACAATGTATGCGATCTTGCTTTAGTGTTTGCTTTTGCCAATGATGATAAGGATATTGGCTGGAAGACCATCGTTGAAGTTATCAACGAGAGAAAAACGGGCGGTATCAGACGCTTCACTGATAAACACTGTCCGGAACCGGACTTGATGCAAAAAGTGGCGGAAGCGGAAAAGCTACGCCGGGAACTGTTGGACAAAACCGGCGTGGATATATCGAAATGTGTTTAAACGCAAAACATCCTTGTAGTCCGGCTTGACTCATGGCAAGGCCAATAAGATCAGTGTGATATTATCTTCAGCCGTGTTAGCCAAGACCCGTGTCAAAAGCTGCCCGGCTTTTTGCTCCAAACAGCAATCCGTTGCCAGAATGGCCGCAATCTCTGAGTCGCTTAACTGACTGCTCAAGCCATCGCTGCACAGCAGCAAGTTAGCGCCTGACTTCCATTTTTCCTCTATCGTCTCGACCTGAACCGACTCCTTATCCAGGCTACCCAAAGCCTGCGTGATGACATTTTTATAAGGATGTGTCAGGACGTCGGCCTCATCGATCAGCCCTTGCTCCAGCAGCATTTGCACATAGCTATGATCCCGGGTCAATTGCCTCAAGCCATTGTGCCATAAATAGGCCCGGCTATCGCCGACCCAAGCCACCCGATAACTTTCCCCGTGTATTTGTACCGCCACCAGCGTCGTACCCATGCCACTTTTTGTAGTGTCCTGCTCGGCTTGCTTTTTGATTGCCTGATGGGCATTTTGTATCGAATGCACCAGATTGTCACCGGCTACGAGCGATCGCTGCAAGGCCATCAAGCCGATGGCGCTGGCGACTTCGCCGCACTGATGACCGCCCATGCCGTCGGCAATGGCCCAAACTCCCCAATCGGGCAACAGTATAAAGCTGTCTTCGTTATTATCCCGGACACGTCCCGGATGAGAAAGAGCGCTGACTTGCACAAGTGGACAGGATGATTTTTGACTCGATCTTTTAAAAAATTTAAATTTCATAAACGCTCATGCCTTGATGTTATCGAGGCAATGACTTTTTGAGCTGTAAAAACACCCGGGAACTGGAAAATAGCGGCGAAACATTTGCGTCTTGCAGTTTTTCGTTTAACTTATCCAATCTTAAACGCTGCTGCGCGCTATTGCCGGTCAGCGGTAAGCGGCTGATGATTTTCAGTAAGGCCTGCGGCGGGAAACCGGCCGAACTTAAAAGTTTCAACGCAATGGCATCGGCTTCCATTTCTTTTTCGATATCGACAACCTGCACCAGAGAACCCAGGGAATTTTGTTCACGACCGGTGCGGTCCGTGGCTTGGCAGAAATGTCCGGCCAGTTGATGCCCTATTTCATGAGCAACGATAGCCGCCAATTCAGCTTCGTTATCGACAAAATCAAAACTGCCGTCGGTCAGATAAATGCGCCCGTTGCCAATGGAAAACGCATTGATCGCACGATCCCTAACGGTAAAAAAAAACCAGCCGGAAGCCGGCCAGTCATCCGCCCTAAGCCACTTTAACCAGGAACCGCCGCGAGGCAGCAAACGCTCTCCCAGATTTTGCAAATAACGGGTGATACTGTCCTGACTCGGTCTCAATGGCCATTCCTGCTCAATGCGCAAGGCGGCGGCCATTGACCGGCTGACTTCACCGGCGCAAATGGCGTCTGCGGGTTCGGCATAACCGAATGCGCAGACCATCAAGCATAGCCCGCCTGACGACACCCTGTTACTGAACGACAAAGACGGCCTGGTTGAAATCACTGCTGGTGCCTGCCTGCACGCGGGTTTCAACGACATAGGTACCGGCCGAAGCGTTTTTGGGTATCGGGATGGTAGCATTGACGGCATACCCCCCGGCTGTCCGCTGTACATTCTGCGGGTCGGCCTGAAAAAGAACTTGACCATCTTTTTTTAGGGTCCAGCTTTCCTGCACCGCTGTCATATTTTGAGCTTCAGGAACCGCTAACGAATAATCGCTGGCAATTTGCACCTGCTGTCCGGGCGCTACCGTATCGGGAGACGCCGTACCTTTGTGTAGTTTGACCAGCGTCGCGTTCGATGAAGGCGTGAAACCATACAAGGCCTGGTCCTGAGAAGCGCTGCGCACCTGTTCGGAGTTATATTGCGCCAGCTTGACCGCGCCCCATCCGATGGCCGCGCCGCCTACCGCAGCGGCAATCCCGTAACCGACATTACCGGTGGCCAATCCCGTGGCCAATCCGGCGGTAATCGCGCCCAACCCGGCTCCCCAGGCTTGCTGGTTTTCCTGTGTAGTTGCGCAACCGGTGAGCAAACTCGCGCAAATGATCGCGCTCACCGTTGTTCTTGCCAATTGTTGATTCATTTTCCCATTCTCCTTAGTTTAAGACTATTGACCCGGCGCCGGTCTTTTGTAATAGGGGTCGTTGTCCGCTAAGGCCGGAATTTTTTGTTCCAGCAGTTGCAGGGCATTATCAATTGCTTGAATGGGCGGCGGCTCTATCGCTTCGAATTCGCCTTTGTCATAGTAATATTTTCCGCTGCCGGTGGGGTATTCAACGCCCACTTTAAAAGCGTGCTGCTCGCCGTCAACCGGAAGATAGGAACGGAAAGTCACGACATAGTCGCTTTGCAGAATATTCTGGATTTCTTCGACGACACGCTGCATTCGGTCATAGGTTTCACCCAACGAATAATAGATACCGAATGAATTTTTGGAAATGGATTCCAGGTTTCTGAAATATTGAACGGAATTAGCGCCATAGGCCAGCGAATAAACCGGAACGGGAATCGGCAACGCGGTAATCCTTGCATTCAGCTCTTCGCGTGACAGCGCACTGCCCTCATCCCGACCATCGGAAAAGACCACGATCGAACACGAGGCGATAAAATTATCGGCCGAAGGATCGACGGAAGAACCTTGCGAGGACATGCCGCACATTTGTATGCTTGCTCCGACGGAATCGTAAATACGGCTGTTCATGCCATCGACTTTAATATCGGCGAGCCTTCTTGCCAAAGCGCCGCTATCACGTTCGAATTCCGACACCAGTTCATAGCCCTCCTTGGTATCGCGAATGGCGAGTACCGCGACTTCATCCTGTGGCCGCTTGCTGTCGATAAAGCGGGCCGCCGCCCGCAAAGCCGTTTCAAACGCAGGTCCCACCATGGATTTACTGGCATCGAGCACCAATACGGAACGCGTCGCCTCACTGCGCCGACGCAAGGTTTGAATGCCGTATTGGCGTTTAGTCGGATCATAGGACTTGCCTTTAATCATCAGACCGATGTTCAGTTCGTTGAGATTTACCAACGGCTGCATATTTTGATCGAAAGTCCTGATATAAAGCTGGACAAAAGGATACAGGGCTGAATTGACCCGGTATACTTTTACCCCATAACTGCCCAGTGCCGCAGAGCCGTAGCCTCCGGCATTCGCCGCCGTCGAAAACAGCACGGCCTGAACCAGAATCAGCACCGTCAACAACCCGGCGCCCACTCCTCTGCCTCCTGTATTTGCAGCCGACAGCCTTTGTTTGAAACGCATAATCATGACAACCCCCTCTTAAATTATTGAAAAGTTCTTTCATCCCTGAAAATCGGGTTTGAAAACTTCAGCCCCCGATATTCATTAAATCCTTGATGGTCCAACGCCAAATCGTGTCTCAGCGTATTTTTTGGGTTTGGCCCGGAATAATCACCCAACCTGAATTATCTTCCTTGGACTTCGCTCTGGCGACCGGTTTAGGCTTGGATTTTGGTTTCGGCACTACGGTTTTTTGTGCCGTCCGTGTCGAATCGAGCTGTTGCGCGGCTTTATTGACCACCGGTTCCGGCTTCGGCTCCGCCTGCGTTTGTCTGCGCTTGTTTAAAATGTCCATGGCCGAGAGTCCGGCGTTATCCGCTCCGTCCCCGCCCGTTGCAGCGGCTTTGGGCGATTGCGTGTCAACAGTCGCCAGTTGAGGTTGCGCCGGGCTTACGGGCGGTGTTTGCGCTTCCGGGCTGGCGACCTCTTGCAGTGGCGTTGCCGTTTCATCTTTATTTAACAGCCAATAAGCGCCACCAGTCATAGCGGCCAGAAGCATAACAGCTCCGATAATCAAACCGAACTTCAGACCCGCTTTTTTTTCAGCGTGGACAGCGGCGGAATTCATCCGGGTCAGCGGCGTCGAAGGATTCAATGCCGTCTTGATAACCGGACCGAATTGAAGCTCCGAGATTTGCACGGTTTTGCCGGACAACATCGCCTCAGTCGCCGACGGCAGGTCATCACTGAAAACGCCGATAAATTCCGCAACCGTTTGCGGGCGTTCGTTGACATTGAGGTTGAGCCCTTTCAACAGCATCGCATTGACGGCATCGGGTAATTCGGTGGCAATCTGTTTGGGTTCTATCAGCGCTTTGCCGGACACACGTTCATGCGCGGCGACAGGCGTCTGGCCGGTCGCGGCAAAATAAACGGTAGCCGCGAGGGAATAAATATCGGAGCGTATGTCGGTGCCCGTGCCCATCACCTGCTCCGGCGGACTGAAGCCGATGGAAGCCGCGCGGCCTAATGTGCGGGTCATTTCGGTAGGTGATGCTTCCTTGGCGATACCGAAATCGATCAGCATGATGCGATCTTCATCATCGAGCAAGACATTTTCCGGCTTTAAATCCCTGTGAATGATCGGCGGATTTCGTGAATGCAGATAGCCAAGCACTTCGGCTATCTGGATAGCCCAGTTTTTGAGCTTCGGAAAAACGATTCTGTTGTGTTGTTTACATTCCGTGGCGAGCGTGCGGCTGCCGCCGAATTTCAGTACCAGATACACCATGCCATTTTCGTTGAAACGATCAACGATAATCGGAATCGAAGGATGATCCAGGCCGCTCAGCAGCGACACTTCGTATTCATCGAAGAGCATTTCCGGAATTTCCTTGAGCGCCCAGCGTTTGCCGCTGACGCGCTGATCTTCAACCAGATAAGTCGCGCCGAACCCGCCTTTGCCCAGCACCATCTGGATTTTATAACGTGAATCGATCACCTCATCGACCGTTTTCAACCAACCGAAAATGCCCCGGATAGCGCCATTAGGCGCGGTATCGATATGCGCCATTTCATATTCACATCCCGAACAGCGGTATTTATGCGCCTCTATTTTTTCGGTCGCGTCCCGATGGCCGCATTTAGGGCAGGTGCGACTGGCTTCCGCTAGGGTTTCGTTCATCTTGTCACGGCCTCGTTGCACATCATTTTTTAGTATCCTTGAGTTTAAGCCCGATGCCTGTTGCCAACAGAAAAAACAGCCCCAGTGCGGCAATCGCCAATAAATCCAGACCAAAACTTCCGGCAATGGGCACCAGCGCTTTCCCGGTAAAATCCTTGACGGCTCTGACTTCTTCGCTGAGCGTCGCTTTCATCGCATCAAAAGACCAATACGAAATCATGCTCAACTTGGCTATCCAAAGCCCCGCGCCTTCAAGCGTTACCACGGCGCCGGACAGAATCACCTGCGGAATCAGCAGTATCGGTACGGTGGCAACGGCCTTGTCATTGGAATTGACAAAGGCGCTGACGCAAAGACCCATGGTCGTGGCCGCCATGCCCGATGCGAACAAAATCAACAAGCGCTGTGGAAAATTGCCCGGCACGTCGATCAACAGGGCAATGACACCCAACAATAATAGACATTGCAGTAAACAAAGCAACGATAACGGTATCAGTTTACTGGCAATGTAAGGCCCGAGACCTAAATTGACCGAGCGTTCACGGATATAAATCGGCAGTTCCTTGACCAGTTCCCGCGCCGAATTCAGGCATCCGAACCAGATTGCCGATAAAACCAGAATAAAGAGAATCTGACTTTGTTTGGCCGCCCGCAATGCCAATTGCGCGTCCATTTCGAACACCAGACCGATAATCAGGGCAATCAACGGCGCCTGCAATACCAATATCAGCAGGTTTTTTCGATCCGACAGCATCAGCTCACAATAACGCAATATTAATGTTCTGGTCTGGCGCAAGCTTTGCGAAACGGGTTTGCCTGACGGTTGTGCACTGTTTGTTTGCGTCGCGCCGTCCGTGCGCTGCCCGGAAAAGTTCAAGCGCTGCGCGACATAGGTGTGATAAAAACTGGAGGCCTGGTATTTATCGGCCCAATAAGAAGCCACCTGACTTTCGAGCAGTTCATAAACATCGGACAAACGCTTCATGCCGAAATAGCCGACCACGGCCTGCGGCGGGCCGAAAAAAACCAGCCGCCCCTGATGCAGCAATAACACCAGATGACAGGTATCGATATTTTCCAGGGTGTGAGTCACGCAAATCACGGTTTTCTTGTCTTCGGCCAGACTCCGGAACAGTTGCATCATTTTTTTATCGGTACCGGCATCCAGGCCGCTGGTTACCTCATCCAAAAACAGCACATTGGGATTGGCGACCAATTCCACCGCCAGACTGACGCGCTTCAACTGGCCACCGCTCAAAGGCGTAGGTGTGTCCACCGCCAATGAGGCTTTTTCTGCCAGCCCCACTTTTTCCAGCACCTTGAGCACATTATCATCCATTTCGACATCGGAAGTGTCCGGCGGCAAGCGCAATTTAGCGGTAAATTTCAAGGCATGGCGCATGATGATTTTACGATGCACAATGTCTTGTTGCGGCACATAGCCGATGGCTGCGCGAAACAGATCGAAAGCCCCATACAAGTCGGTGCCGTTGTATAAAATATCACCGGAAGAAGCCCTGCGGCGGCCGTTCAGGGCATCCAGCAAAGTCGATTTACCGGAACCGCTGGTGCCGAAAATGCCGACAAATTCGCCCGGCCGGATGGCGAAACTGAGATCATCGAGCAAGCGCTTGGTTTGGCCCGATGCGTCCCTGACTTCTTTGCTCAAGCGATACACTTCGATATTGACTTGCCCGGCTTGATTGCCGGGGATAATGCGCTGTCCGTCAAATTGATACTCGAAAGCGGCAAAGCTTAGCCAATCATGGGCTTTTAGCGCTTGCCTGCCCAGAACACGCACAGCATTGAGGAAAGTGCCGTTGGTGCTGCCGCTATCTTCGATAAACCAGCCGTCCGCCGCCCTGACCAAACGGGCGTGCTCACGGGAAATCAGCGGCGACGCGATGGCGATATCGCATTGCGGCAATCGACCTACGGTCAATACAGACTTGCCCGATAAATCAATGTGTTGGGAAGAAGCGTCACCAACCTCGACAAGGGGCTGAGGGATGCTGTTAAATTTGACCTGGAAAGGAGTGGAACCCAACAGCACCCAATCGCCGGCGGTTACTAGTAAAGGCTTATCGGCGACCGTGCCGTTGACGGCAACTGCGGCGCCCTCGCAGGCGCCAATGAAAACAGCGCCATCGTCGGTGACAAAAATTCTGGCGTGATGGGCTGAAATGGTTTCCCCGGCAATAACAACATCATTGCTCTTGGCACTGCCCAGCCGACAGGCCTGGTTAAACGTGCAGTTGAGCGTCTGCCGGGTTTTAGCCGCAAGCAATTCAAGCTGGATCGGCGCTCGGTTTTCCCCACTATTCTTAGAAGTATCGGGCATTTTTATCGGCCTTATCAATTCAGCTTGTTTATTTTGCTTACCGTCTAAGTGCGATTGATTTTAATGCTAACTTAAGAATAAGGCAAAACTTACTGGTCAATCGGCCCAGTTGACAACCCGGCTAAAGCTTTAATCGTCTTATGTCTGTAATTATTGTGTAACATTTAAATATTATGCTCTAACAACTTGAAACTTTAATAGATTGCCCCCAATGAACATAACTTCTTTACATAACGAGTTGATTCGAATCATTGATGGTAAATTATTAAAGCCCGTGTTTCAACCCGTCATTTCGCTGCATCAACAAACAATCATCGGTTATGAAGCTTTGATTCGTGGCCCTTCAAACAGCTCGCTGCACAGTCCGTTCAATCTTTTCGATACCGCCGGGCGCTTTGGCCTGCAAGCCAAACTGGAGTTCGTTTGCCGTGAAATCACGCTCAAGCGCTTTGCCGAATTGGCCTTTGACGCCAAATTATTTTTAAATGCCAGCCCTTCGGTGCTGCTGGAGCCTGACTTCAAAAAAGGTGAAACTCTGAGGTTGCTTGAACAATTCAATATTGCCCCGCATTCCATCATTATCGAACTCACCGAACATCAACCCACTGATGATTACGATTTGATGCGTGAAGCCGTCAGTCATTACCAAAATATGGGATTTGAAATCGCACTCGATGATTTGGGCGCCGGTTATTCCGGCCTCAGACTTTGGTCCGAACTACGCCCCCACTATGTCAAAATCGACAAACATTTTATCCAGGGTTTGCATCAAGACCCGGTCAAATTGAATTTTGTCCGCTCCATTCAAGCCATCGCCCAAGCCATGAACTGCAAAGTGATTGCCGAAGGCATCGAAATCAAGGCCGAATACCAGGCCATTGAAAAACTCGGCATCACTCACGCCCAGGGTTTTTATTTTGCAAGGCCCGCTGCACAGCCCCTGACCACAATCGGTCCCGGCCTGTTCGTTTCAGCCCATACAATGCAGATCGATCAACACAACAAAATAGCAGCCGATATCAGCCAATGGATTGTTCCGGTTTCGGCACAAACTGCAATCAGTGACGTCATGACACTGTTTCATCAAAACACACAATTACAAAACCAGCCGCTGGTCGATAACGGCAAGGCCACAGGGCTTATTTGCCGCGAAAAATTCCTGAGCAAACTGTTTTCAAGCCGTTATGGTCTGGAGTTGTACGGTAAGCAGGCGATAAAATCATTTATTGAACACGCTCCCTTGCTGGTTGACGCCAACACGCCGCTGGAAAAAGTCAGCCAACAAGTGACTGCCGCCATACGCAGCGATCAAGCTTTTATCATTACCGATAACGGCCAATACGCAGGCGTCGGCACCTTGCTCGACCTGCTTGAGGAAATAACGCGCCAGCAGATTCAAAATGCCAAGCACGCCAATCCGCTGACCCTGCTGCCCGGCAATGTGCCGATGAATGAAAAGATCAACAGACTGCTCAACCAGAACAGTTTTTTTGCCATCGCCTATTTTGATCTGGATCACTTCAAGCCGTTTAACGATGCCTACGGTTACAGCGCCGGTGACGATATTATCAAAGCCGTCGCCGACACGCTGAACCAACATATAACGCCGGAATCTGGCACAGTCGGGCATATCGGCGGCGATGATTTCATTGTCATTTTAACCCGCCCGGATTGGCTGAAACGTTGCCAGGATATTCTGGACACATTCAAAAGCGTCGCCCCTTCTTTTTATAACGAGGCGGATGTCAAAGCGGGCGGCATTACCAGTGAAAACCGGCAAGGCCAGTCAGTTTTTTTTCCGCTCCTGAGCCTGTCAGTGGGTTTGGTGGACCCGTTGGCAACCAGCCAATGCCAATCGCATGTCGAGATAGCCGATCTGGCGTCGGAAGCCAAAAAATTGGCCAAAAAAATCGACGGCAACAGTTTTTTTATAAACCGGCGTCAACTGCGTCAAGTCGCCAATCCTGTTTTTATAAGCACTCCAGGGCCTGTGGTCAAATTGCACTCGGTCGGTTAAACCGACAAAATCAATTTCTATTTTGCGACTGGAGAAGGTGCCGGTGGCATAGCCGTAAACCAATAAGGCCAGCAGCAACGCCGGATGATAGGCCTCGGAACCGCTGCGCGAATAGCGGCCGGTCAGCTTCGACAAACCCAGTTGATCGATGACTTCGACGATGTACCGGGCGAAGTGATCTTCGGGCAGCCATTCATCCACCGACGGCGGCAGCAGGTAGTATTGGTTACGGTCGTATTGGATGAATCGGGCCATGGGTTTTCCTGAAGGGGGTGTCAGCGGTGACTGCTATTTTACCAAATATCTGACTTTGCCGTTGGGAGGTCCGACAGGCTCCTAGTACTCAGTCAGCATTGATATGTCGGATGATAGCCCCCATATGCTATATTTTTACATCGACATTAAGTATCACAATTGAAAAAGAAATACATAGTA
>PGZD01000078.1 GCA_002843155.1 Gammaproteobacteria bacterium HGW-Gammaproteobacteria-3 | reverse complement strand
GCAAGCCATCATGCCCAGGTTTCTCATCGCTGCGGCGAACACGCCACCCATGCCAGGGCGGTTGCTCAAATTAGCTGAGGCTTATGGGTAATCAGGAAGCGTTATGATCATGAACATCGAATTGACCAATAAAGCGTTCCAGGCTTTGATCTTTGTCGGGGTCATAAAGACAAAGAAAATGAACTCCGTCTTTGGTAGCAGCCTCGAATCCCCCAAAAACAAAGATGCCGTTTGCCCGTGCCTCATGGATTAAAGTCCATGATTCGGCAATCCGGTAATGGTCGGTAACTGCAATAGCCTCGATATTGTTTTCTTTACACGCTGCTACGATAGAGGCATTGTATTCCGCCTCGGATTGGAAAACCGTCTGTTTAGCATGACGCCCATGATAGGAAAATGGATTCACCTGGAGTGCGCAACGATAAAAGCGCGCTCCGTTCGGCTTCTTTAACGCCTCTTTCAGTGGCTGTGATTTGGTTTTGTTATCTTCCAATGATAATCCATTTAGGTGCGTAGTTCATTAATCGGTGCATTTAGTGGTCGTAATAGACACTCTGAAAAAAACGTCGCTAAGGAAGATAGGAACTAAATCCGGTCTTCCTCAATAGCGTTGTAATACGTGCGCCTGGCGATACCCGCCTCAGATTTTACTATTTTGTGCAGATAGGATGTGTGCAGTTTAATCAGGCTTAGTCTTTTAAAGCAAAGCCTACTTTGATGGTTACCTGCCAATGCGCGACTTTGCCCTGGTCGATGTGGCCCCGCGTTTCCACGACTTCAAACCAGCGTATGTCGTGCAGGGTTTTTGCGGCTTTGGCTATGGCGTTTTCAATGGCCTCTTGCATGCTTGACGATGAAGAGCCGGTCAATTCTATTTTTTTGTAAACATGTTCGGTCATGGCGTATTCCTCTTCAGATAGTGATGATCCAATTCTTGCAGACGTTGCGGCGTGCCTATGTCCAGCCAGAAGCCCGAGTATTTTTCCCCTGAAACCCGCCGGGCGGCAAGCGCCTGCCTTAATAGCGGCGCTAATTTTTGGCTTGTGCCGGGCGTGACAGTGTTGAACAAGCTTGGAT
Source organism: Gammaproteobacteria bacterium HGW-Gammaproteobacteria-3 (assembly GCA_002843155.1). Lineage (GTDB taxonomy): Bacteria > Pseudomonadota > Gammaproteobacteria > Methylococcales > Methylomonadaceae > PGZD01. The sequence continues at coordinate 11,655 of PGZD01000078.1, read as the reverse complement.
GATAAACCCCGATGCCGCTGAATGTAAATTTAATCGCGCTATCATCGACAACGGACTGTGGCGCGTCCAGGCCGAAATCACCTTGCGGATGATGCTCAGGATTATCGACCAATACCAGATGCGCTTGATCGATGATGCGATTTTTGAGCGACGCTAACGGAAAATCGGTGGCAATATCGCCATTGATTACCAGAAACGGCTTCTCCCCCAATAACGGCAACGCATGGGCTATGCCGCCCGCAGTTTCCAGACCGTGATCGCCTTCGTTGGAATAACGGATAGTGACGCCCCATTGCCGACCGTCACCGAGATAGCGGCTGATTTGTTCGCCCAGATGTGCCAGATTGATGACAATTTCCTCAAATCCAGCCAGACGCAACTGCTTCAGGGTATGGACAATAATGGGCTGCCCGCCTGCAAGCAACAGTGGTTTGGGCTTGCTGTCGGTTAAAGGCCGCATTCTTTCACCGCGTCCTGCGGCCAGAATCATGGCTTTCATACTACCCCGGCCTGGGCGGGAAGCACCTGACGCACCAGAAAATCGGCAAATTCAGCCGTCTCCGGATACCGTCCGCAGGTTTGGATGACATAATTCAAGGTGCGGGGAATATCTTTTAAATAGCCGGGCTTGTGGTCACGTAAGTGTAGCCGGGAAAAGATGCCGATCGCTTTTAAATGGCGTTGCAGCCCCATTAAATCGAACCAGCGTTTAAATGTGTCAAGGCTGCAATCGACCTGTCCGGCTTGCCAAAGCCTGTGGTAATAGTCTGTCATCCATTGCTCAACCTGGCGCAAGGGCCAACTGATGTAACAATCTTTGAGCAAGGAAACCAAATCATAGGTAATCGGCCCGATGACTGCGTCCTGAAAATCAATGACCCCCGGACAGCCGGGTTCGATGACCATCAGATTACGCGAATGATAGTCCCGGTGCACGCAAGTGACGGGCTGTTCCTGCGCCGATTTTATTAACAGTTTATAAAATGAATCCTGAACAGGTCCAGGCATGGCAAGGTTTAGGCTCCGGCTGAGATACCAGTCGTCAAAAAGCGCCAGTTCCTGGCTCAACAAATCTTCATGATACAGCGGCAAGTCGCAATGGTGGACGCTTATTTGTGTCTGTTGCTTAAACAAACTGTCGAGCGCCGTTTGATAAAGCGCTCGACAGTTGGCATCCGTCAATTGATCCAAAAAACAGCTCGAACCAAAATCTTCCAGCACCAAAAAGCCCCGGTTGCGGTTTTCATGAAAAATAGTCGGCACATTGATGCCGTATTTAGCCAGTAAATTAGCGACTTTAATGAAAGGTTCGATATTTTCTTTGTCCGGCGGCGCATCCATGACGATAAACAGTCCCTGTGCCGTATCGATTCTGAAATAGCGACGGAAACTGGCATCGCTGGAAGCAGGACTGCAATCACCGATGTCCAGCGACAAGTCACGGCGTAACCAGTCGAGCATCATGTTTGCCCGGGTATCATTTGCTATCATAAAACTTAAGGCCTTGCTTTAAAGTATATTAGTTGGTGATTGTAAGGTAGAATGAATCGGTTATTCTATTCGATTCAAGCCTCCTTGAGCCACACAAACTCTAATCTTATGTATTGGCATTTTTTTCTATTGCTTGCCTTGTTGCTGTCTTGCGCTTTTACACGGGCCGATGAAAAAGTTTGGAATTGTGAAAAAAACAGCGTCAGTCAAGAATGGGTTTGTTCTTCGGATACCGCAACCGGAAAAACCGCGCTCCCCGATAAAACGCCGGAAGAGGTAAACCCCAAACTGACGGTTGAGGCCGTCAAACCGGTTACCGGCGGCGATGATTTGCGCGCTATTGAAAGCGCCGGTACTGAGCCTGTTGTACCCGTTAAGCCGACTGCCCGGGTCAAATCAATACCCGCTGCGGTCAAACAAGTACCGGTCCGACCGACTCCAATCAAACCGGCACCTGCCACCCCGCCCCAGACAATGGCCCAACGCAAGGGCTGGAACTGTGCGATCAATGAAGAAACCGGCACCTGGAATTGCAATCTGGCCGGTTCCGACCCCAGAGGCCAAGCCCATGTCATGCCGGACGAGGATAGTGCCGGCGTCAGCCTGCTGAATCCTGCCTTCGACCATGAACAAGAGCAGATTTTTGATATTTTACAGTCCCAATTAAAATACGATCCATGGGCAAACTGTACAACTTCTCTGGGCGTGCCGCCGGATTTTGTTACCAACAAAGATTTGCGGGAGTCTTCGCCGCTGGACATCAAGGCGGATTATTCGGAAATATTCGACAATGAAGTGACCGGTTTTTTCGGTAATGTCGATATAACGCGGGGTGACCAGAATCTTTCAGGTGAAAAGGTGCATTACGACACCGTATCGCAAACGCTTGATAGCCAGGGCAATGTCTATTATCACGATGACACGGTCTCCTTATACAGCGAAACCATGCTGCTGAAACTGGCAACGGACGAAGCCCGGCTTAGAAAAGCTTCGTTCATATCGCCCTCGACGCCTTTGCGTGGCAGTGCCGACGTAGTGTATCAAGACAGCAAAAGTCTGACCCGTTATACCGAAGCGGCGTTTACCAGTTGTCGCCCGGGCAATCAGGACTGGGTGCTGCATGCGTCGAAGCTGAAGCTGAACAAAGCTTCAGGGCAAGGCTCGGCAACCGGTGCCTGGCTTGAATTTAAAAGTGTCCCGGTATTTTATACGCCCTATATCGCGTTTCCACTGGACAACCGCAGATTATCGGGTTTTTTGGCGCCCAGTTTTGGTTTTTCCGATAAGAGTGGCGCCGATATTTCCGCCCCTTATTATTGGAATATGGCGCCTAATTACGATATGACGTTAAGGCCCAGGTATCTTTCAAAACGGGGCGTCATGCTGGCGGGCGATTTTCGGCATTTGAGCAAAATAGGTCCCAGCGAGTTGACGCTGGAACTGCTTCCTGACGACCGCGATCGTCCTAGTATAAGCAATTCGACCCGCTATCTGGCCTCGTTCAAAAACCAGATGCAACTGACGCCGCAGTTGCGCACCACTATCGATGCCAATAAAGTTTCCGATAAAGATTATTTCAATGATTTAGGCAGCAATATCAGTTTTTCCGATTTCCGGTTTTTAAGAAGCCAGGCGGGCGTTAGTTACAACATTCCCGGGCTTGCGTTTTTTTCGCAAGTGGAAAGCTTTCAGGTGGTTGACCCATCGATTACTCCAAATGAAATACCGCTCAAGCGCTTGCCTCAAATCAAGCTGGATTTGAATCATGGCTTCGATTCCTTACCGCTGAATATGGCCCTGACCAGCGAGTATGTCAATTTTCAGAATGCCGGTTCCGAGAGCACTATAACTGAAGGCCAGCGCTTTAATATCAAACCGTCGGTCAGCATGCCGCTGTCCACGCCGAGCGCTTTTTTAACACCCCGATTTTCCCTGCAACACACCCAATATGCTTTAAACGATCAGATTCCGGGCGCATCCAGCAACATCAGCCGGACACTGCCTATCGTGTCGGTCGATAGCGGCCTGTTTATGGAGCGGGATTTTAACTTTGGCCAGTCATCTTATATTCATACCATCGAGCCGAGATTGTTTTATTTGTATATCCCGAGAAAGGATCAGACGGATATTCCACTCTTCGATACCGCTGAATTTGACTTTAACTTCAACACCTTGTTCCGGGAAAACCTGTTCAGCGGCGAAGACAGGATACAGGACGCCAATCAAGTCACTACCGCTGTCACCTCACGCATCATCAATTCGGCTACCGGCCAGGAAAGCCTGAAGTTCAGTGTCGGCGAAATTTTTTATTTGAAGGAACGTAGCGTTTGTTTATTTTTCAACCCGGATGGCTCCTGTAATGTCGATACCAGTTTATTGACTGCACCCAACAAACGTGTTTCGAACCTGATAACCGAATTTAACGCCCATCTCACCGATCATCTGGCGTTTAACTCGACGGTGCAATGGGATCATTTCAGAAATGAACTGGCCCGGACTGATTTGAGTCTGCGTTATTTAAACCGGCCCGGTCAGATCGTCAATTTAAGCTATCGCTTCCGGCAAGAAGTCGACGGCGACGATTTGCTCGAACAAACCGACGTATCCTTTCGCTGGCCATTGATCGATGATTGGTATGCCGTCGGCCGCTGGCAATATTCACTGCTTTTTAACTCGTCGATAGAAAGTTTCGGCGGTTTCGAAAAGGAAAGTTGCTGTTGGCGCTTCAGAATCATTGGCCGACGCTTTGTCAACACCATCAACACCTCAACCAATCAAACTTTTACCGGCGACAGCCAAACCGGAGTTTTTGTGCAAATTGAACTAAAAGGCTTGACCGCTTTCGGAAATAAACTGGATGAATTTTTTGAAAAAAACATTCCAGGCTATCGTAAACCGGAAAACTGACAGGTATTTTATGATGAGAAGACTATACTCCGGCATTTTGCTGGCAACACTGTTTAACGTAACGTCGGCTCATGCCGAAACGCTCGACAGGATTGTTGCGATTGTCGAGGATGACGTTATTCTGGAAAGCCAGTTGCAAAATGAAGCCGCGACTATTTTACAAAGGATCAAGGCCAGCAATACACTGGTTCCGCCTGATTATATTCTGCATAAACAGATACTTGAAAAAATGGTCATCGAAAAGCTGCAACGGCAATTGGCGGAAAAATCCGGCATTGATATGACTGATGATATGTTGAACAATGCCGCCGCCGATATTGCCCAGCGGAATAATATGACGCCGCTGCAATTTCGTGAAGAACTGAAAAAACAAGGCATCGACTATCAGAGTTTTCTCGACAATCTTCGCAACGAAATCGTAATCAACCAACTGAGAGGCCGTGAAATTGGCAGCCGAATCAAGGTAACCGACCGTGAAATCGAACATTTTCTTGAAACCGAAGGGGGCGTATCGGAAAATGTGAAATATCGTTTAGGTCATATCCTGGTGGCCGTTGCCGAAGGCGCTTCCGCTGAAGTCATTCAGAAAGCCGGCAGTAAAGCTGAAAATATTGTTAAAAGCTTGCGCGAAGGCGGTGATTTTTCACAATTGGCCATGGGTCAATCCGATAGTGGTGAAGCCTTGACCGGCGGCGATTTAGGCTGGCGCTCCAGAGACGAAATCCCGACACTGTTTGTCGATGAGCTTGGCAATATGAAACAAGGCTCCATTGTCGGCCCTATCCGCAGCCCCAGCGGTTTTCACATCATAAAAATGCTGGACATAAAAGGCGGCCCTGGAAAGCATATCGTCACCAAAACCCAGGTGCGGCATATTTTAATCAAAACCAACGAACTCATCGATGATGATGAAGCTAAAAAACGCTTGTTGGCCTTAAAAGCCCGTATCGCCGATGGCGACGACTTTGCCGCTTTAGCCCGGGCGCATTCCGACGATAAAGGCTCGGCGATCAATGGCGGCAGTCTGGATTGGGTGACTCCCGGCGCCTTGGTGCCCGAATTTGAAAAAACCATGAACGAGCTGGCTGTCAATGAAATCAGCGCACCAGTGCAGAGCCAATTTGGCTGGCATCTTATTCAGGTGCTAGGTCGTAAACAGCAAGACAACAGTGATGAATTCAAAAAAGAGCAGATCAAAGAAACCCTGCGCAAGCGAAAAATTGAAGAGGAAACTGAATTATGGTTGCGCCGCTTACGCGATGAAGCCTATGTCGAAATTTTTACCGAGCGCTTGTGAAATGTACTTTGAAATGTCGAGAAATCGACAAGAATTAATGCGATAAGGCAATGGACGACCGTTTCAGACAGACTATTCTTCAACTCATTCAAAATGAAGACCTGGACAGCCAGCGCGCACTGATTCAACAAATCACGGCACAATTCAATATCGGGGCTATCGATTTTGCAGCGGCATTACTACATTTATATCAAGTCAATCCGGTACCGCCCTTAACATTGAATGAGCCTTTGGAACATCTTGATTTCTCCAGCCCCACCCAACCCGAAATGATTCGCTACCGACTGGAAATCGGACGCAAACATTCGGTGTCCAAAGAAGAAATCAAAGAGACGCTGGTTCAAGAAGCCGGTGTCGATAAAAACATGATCGGCTTGTTTGAAATGCGCCATCACTTTACCTTGATCGAGCTCCCTGAAGGAATGCCCAGCGATATTTTTTTTCACCTGAAAACGGTCGAAATAAAAAATCATAAACTGCATATCAAGCGCCTCGACCCTAGCACGGACAAGAAACGCCAGAACTTGCCCAAACGCAGAAAACAGCGCCCGATAAAATCCGGCAAGCCAGGCGATATCGCCGAATGAAACCACAGCGACCCAATTTACCGTAAAATCAATGGCTGCCACCCAAATCCTTCTTCGTGATTGACCATGACTACTATCCAATATATCGACACCCCGGAAAAATTAGCCGCACTCTGTGAACAAATCGCACAAGAATCATGGCTGGCGCTGGATACCGAATTTTTACGGGAAAAAACCTATTATCCGAAATTTTGTTTATTGCAAATTGCCACGCCCGCCTGGGTTGCCTGTATCGACCCCCTTGCTCTGGAAAATTTGAGCCCACTGTTTGAGGTTTTGTACAACACGAAAATTACCAAAGTGTTTCACTCCAGCCGCCAGGATCTGGAAATTTTTTATCAGCTCACAGGAAAAATACCCACACCGGTTTTCGACACTCAGATAGCGGCGCCGTTGTTAGGTTTTCAGGACAACCCGGGCTATGCCATGCTGGTATCGAGTCTTTTAAACATCAATCTGAGTAAGGCTCATACCCGCGCCGACTGGACGGCTCGTCCGCTCAGCGAAGCACAGCTGCAATACGCAGCCGACGATGTGATTTATTTATGCCGAATCTATCAGATAATGCTGGAAAAGCTCGCACGACTGAAACGACTGGACTGGTTGACGCATGATTTTGCAGCGCTTGAAAATCCAGCCTTATACGACATTTCGCCCGATACCGCGTGGCTGAAAATAAGAGGCAAAAACAAGCTGACCGGCAAGCAACTTGCCATCGTTCAAGCCTTGGCGCAGTGGCGAGAGGCCACGGCGCAAAAAGAAGACCGTCCCAGAAACTGGCTGCTGCGGGATGATTTAATACTGGAATTGGCCAAGCTGCAACCTGTCGACATGAATGAATTGGCCGCTGTGCGCAGCATCAATGAGCGCACACTCCTACGATACGGACGCACGCTTTGCCGGTTAATCAGCGAAGCCAGACAGCGCCCGCCGATTGCGTTAAAAGACCAGGGCCGCGCCGCGAAAAAGACCCAGCAACAAGAAGCTGTTCTCGACATTTTGACGGCATTGGTACGCATCCGCGCGGACGAAAACTCGTTGAACCCTTCCATTCTGGCCGACAGAAAAGACCTGGAATTACTGCTGTTTGAAGACCCTGAGTCCTTATTACTGCAAGGCTGGCGTTTCAGTATGGCAGGGCAGGAGTTGCTGGGCTTGTTAAAAGGCGAACAACTCTTGGGCATTCAGGGCGACAAAGTGGTGAGTATCGAAAGGCCAAAATTGTAGGCTGTGGACATATAGGACTAGCGGGGGCATTTGAACAGAAACTTACGGTTTTGAAGTCGTTATTTACCATAACCGTTAAATTCGGCGTGATCATCCCTTATTCTTCATCTTCATTGAAATAAGTGCCGTTGGGCAATACATGTTTGTAAGGTAATAAGGAAATGTGGGGCAGCGTTTTATCATCTACTTGCTCACCTTGTTTCCTCAAGTCCTCCACGATATTTTGGATTCTGGATGTGTACCAATACTGGATCTGTTCCAATACTGTCTGCTTCTGAAAGCGTCCAATCCATTGCAATTTCTTCGTCGGACAAATCTTGATGCGCCACTACGGAGCGATACCGTTTTTGCTTGGGCAGAAAAATTTCTTTAGGCATTCATAAATTAATTTTCGCAATTACCATGAAGGATTGAAGTCTTCATGTCCTTCATGGTTTAAAAATAAAACCTGTTCAAGTTTTTTTCTGCACATTCCTAAAGCGCGTGGCTTTTTTTATAATACCGGCTATACCGACCGCGCACGAGTTCAAATCCCTTTACTTGAGGCGGCATGACTTCAGTGCTGCTTAAAAACAGAATACCGCCCGGTTCGAGTACCTGAAGCATACGGCTCAAAATATCCTGCTTGACTTCTTCCGAAAAATAAATCAACACATTCCGGCAAAAAATAATATCGAACCGGCCCAATACCGAAAAAGGCTTGAGCAGATTGAATTGTTGAAAGCGGACGCGCCCAGTGATCTCAGGATTGAGCTTATACCCGCCCGTAACGGGATGAAAATAAAGCTTTTTTGCCGCGCCATCCAGGCCTCGGGCCAAGGCTGAATCGGCATAGACAGCAAGCCGGGCCTGCGTCAATATATCTTCAGAAATATCGGTACCGATAATTTTAACCGCGCCACTCTTGCCGACTGCCTCGACGCATAAACTGATGGTATACGCTTCCTGACCTGATGAACACGCCGCCGACCATATTTTTATCCCACCCCTTTTGGTCAGTAACTGCGGCAACAAGTTTTCTTTCAGCTCGGTAAATTGCGCTTCGTCGCGAAACCAAGAAGTTTCATTGGTGGTCATCGCCTCGATGACTTCGGCTTTTATTTTTACTGCGGCAACAGTACCCGATTGCAAAGCGCTGATTAAATCGGCAAACGAATGCATTTTGTGGCGGCTTAGTAACTCCGACAATCTATTTTTCACCAAATATTGTTTGGCGTCACTCAACACAATACCGCAGGCCTGAGCCAAAAATTGTTGGATAAATTTAAACTCCTGCAAAGTCATATCCATTGCATTCGACCCGAAATAATTATTGTTTTATAGCGTCATCTTTTTCAGATGATAGTTTTTTACTTGTTGTTCTACTGCAAAGCCCGTAACCGTTTTTGTATCGTCTTGACCAACTCATCCGGCTCAAATTTTGCCAAAAACTCATTGGCGCCAACTTTTTGCACCATTGCCGTATTGAACACGCCGCTCAACGAGGTATGCAGCACGAGATAGTTATTTTTCAAACGCGGCTCTTTTTTAATTTTGGTGGCCAAGGTATAGCCATCCATACGCGGCATTTCGACATCGGAAATAATGAGCGCATAGTAATTGTCCAAGTCCCTGCCTTCTTCAAGGAGACGCTCTAAATGCTCCCACGCTTCCAGGCCATCTTTCAATACATCATATTCAAGATTTAACTGGTCACATACCTTTTTAATCTGATTTCTCGCAACAGATGAATCATCGACAATCAAAACCCTGCCGCCCTCGCCCGATACCTCTCTATCTATCGCTTCTTCAGAAGCCTGCTCGCGCGCTCCCATGACCTCTTTCATGACTTTTTCAACATCGATGACTTCCACCAAATCGCCGTCCACTTCAGTCACGGCTGTCAAATAGCCTTCACGTCCAAGACCCGAAGGCGGTGCCTTGACCGAAGTCCAATTGATATTGATGATTCTATCTACCGAAGCCACCAAAAAACCTTGAATAGTCCGGTTGTATTCGGTCACGATGACATAACTCTGAGCATCTCCGGCAATCTTGCGCAAACCGATCGCCTGGGCCAAATCCAGCACCGGAATGGTTTTGCCGCGCAAATGCGCCACCCCACGAATCACCGAATTGGCTTTGGGAATTTGTGTCAAGGCCGGGCATTGAATCACCTCCTGAACCTTAAAAACATTGATACCAAAGCGCTGACGACCATTCAGGCTAAACAGTAACAATTCAAAGCGGTTATGCCCCGCCAATTGTGTCCTTTGATCGACGCCTTCCAAAATTCCAGCCACAGCCCCTCCTCTTGAATAATTCTTTGTTAAAAATTATAACCAGTTTCAGACAATTTGCTGAAAATATGTCGGATAGCCCGCACAATAAAAAAATTGGCATATAAGCTGCTGTATAAAAATAAAGCCATAAAACCGTCACATTCCCATGCTTACAAAAAAACTTCTCTTGCTGCTTATTACCGGGTTATTTTCAACTCACGGTTACGCGCAAACCCATTATCAGACACATGCCGCCATCTACCAAGCGGTCAAAACTTATATCGCTGGCAATATCGATAGCTCCTCGGACTATGATATAAGTATTGCACCGCTGGACAGTCGCTTACAATTACCTGAATGTAGTGAGCATCTACAAGCTTTCAAACCCGGCGAACAACCGCTGCAAGCCGGCAGGCTATCGATTGGTGTACGCTGCGGTACAGCCAGCAAGTGGTTTATTTTCACCTCCGTTACACTAAAAATATACGCCAATGTCTGGGTGCTGACGCAACCGCTGCGACGCGGGCAAATCCTGATGCGCCGGCATCTAGTCCGCGAACGCCGCGATACCGCACACCTGCGACAAGGCTATATCAAACGGCTGGAGTTACTCGAAAATAAACAGGCAAAACGCAATCTGACGGCAGGAACCGTGCTCAACACCGGTCTCGTCACTGAACCTGTTTTAATCAAACGGGGGGAGAGAATAATCATTCGCGCCGCTGATAGCGCTTTTGACATTCGTATGCAAGGTTTGGCGCTTATGAACGGCATCAAAGGCCAATCAATCAACGTCAAAAATATATCATCCGGCCGAACTGTCACCGCCAAAGTCATCAAATCCGGTCTGGTTTCTGTTACTTATTGACAGTATTTTGTGAACAAAAATAATTTAAGCTAAATTTATTGGTAACATGGCCGATAACAATTGCAGAATACTTACCGAGGATTTTTGACATGGCCATAGACCCCATCAGCAGCAGACTGCAATCTGCAACGATTAGCAAAACCGGTACCAAAACCAATAGTGAAACCGGCCCGGCGCAATCGACAAATAAAACGCACGGCGATAACATAGAAATCACCGCCAACAGCGCTAAAATCAATAAAGCACTTGAATCAGCGCGGAGCGAGCCGATTGTCGACAACGATCGCGTAGCGGTGATCAAGCAAGCCTTGAGCGATGGCACCTACACTATCGACGCCAATAAAATCGCCCAAAAACTAACCCAATTCGACTCATTACTCAACCAGAACAGTAGCTAACCATGATTCATAAAACCTTTCCTATCGCCGAACAACTCCTCGCCAAGGGCCTACAGTCGGCACAAAGCTTGCATCTGCAATTGCTTGAGGAAATGAACATCCTCAAGCATAATCTGCCCGTCGAATCCCTGGATGACATCACACCCCAAAAACAACAGCTTGTCAGTGAACTCAACCTGTTTTCAAAACAACTCGGACAAGTGCTGGAAACCGAACAATTAACCAATGACCGCCACGGCATCAGCGCTTATTTCGACAAAGCCGACAGCGCCGGAATAACCACCACGCAGGCATTGAAAAACTGGCAGCAACTTGTGGATATTGCGAATAAAAGCCGGACACTTAACGATCAAAACGGCGCCAGTATCGATTTACTGCTAAGACGCACACGGCAATCACTGAACATACTCAAAGGCAAGCCGCAAACCGCTCACACCTATGGGCGCGATGGCAGCACTCAATCGGCACTGTTTTCCGGTACTTTGATTTCGGTATGACCGGCTATTAAACAACGCATAAGAATACCTGATTACCCATAAGCCTCAGCTAATTTGAGCAACCGCCCTGGCATGGGTGGCGTGTTCGCCGCAGCGATGAGAAACCTGGGCATGATGGCTTG
>PGZD01000077.1 GCA_002843155.1 Gammaproteobacteria bacterium HGW-Gammaproteobacteria-3 | reverse complement strand
ATTTGGGGCGTTTGTGTTTTTTCTCGTTTGTCATGGTCACCTCTACTGACAGTATAAAGTCTGCCTTTAGAAGTGTCCGGGATCATTAAACCATTACACACTTTCGTGTGGTCTGAAAGAAGCGCCTCTACATTTAGTGAGGTTTCTGGCCGAAGCTCGGTGTCGTTAAGACTTGGAAAACCCAATACTTCCATGGTCGGAAGCAGATTTTTAAGCATCTCATCAAAATCCTTTTGAATATCTCGTTCAATGTTTTCGACTGATGACTTCAGCTTGGCGGCTAGGTCCTGATCGGCTACTGCTGCCGTTGGAGCCTTAGCTGTTTTGAAGAGAGTGCCGAGCAATTTTCCAATAACATCCGCGTCGCCGTGCCTTGCATGATCAAGAGTGCGCTGTGCGCGGACAAAGTTGCATTGAACCAAGGCTGCTAGTACAGCTGTTCCCTCAAAATTGCGTCGGTTGGTGCTATCCGTTGGATCAATGGCGCAAACGTGGATGCTGTACGCTTCAGTTAGTGTTTCACGCAGCGAGCGCAGGAAATGCGTATTTGGATCGATTCCCTCCGCAGCAGGTGGGACATCAAGCAGGGTATGGAGTGTTGCCAACGTCGGTCCGTACTCGATACGCACAATGGCTTTGGTGGATGCAACATCCAAGTCGATGACAAACGGAGCTAGTGGTCCCAAGCTCGAGGCCGCACTGTCATAGGCGAAGGTTAAGGTTAGGACGATTTTCGGAAGCGTGGCAAGTATTTCCTCTGTACTCGCTTTCTTTTCTCTTAATGCCTTGGCATCGAAAAATTTGCTGCGTGATGCAGTCGAGAAGTCTTCCAATCGAAAACGCGCCCCGGTTTCTCCGATAAAGCGATCGAATACGTCGGTGAATGAGGTCTTACCGCTGTTATTGCGACCCACTATCACTGTGGAATTGGGTTCCAACATAATTTCGACATCCTGAAGAAGTCGAAATCCCTCTACCCTGACTTTCTCAATTTGCATCCTTTCTCCTATGGTTGGGTCAAATAATGATTAAAACATTCAAGCTTATCAATCTGGTCATCTTAGATGGCTGACTTCGAGGCATTCGGTAGTGTTCGTTAGTTTCGAAGGCTTCTGCTGCCCTTTGAGCGTCAGATAACTGAAAATTCTCAGCCGAATATGTCAACGAGTACAAATGTTAGCAAAAACCGAGGAGATGTCTGTGGCTAGTTGGTCCGTATGGCTGCCGTCAAAGCAATGAAGTATGGAACTGCAGTTAAGGGTCGATAACGATCATGAACCATCAACGCTATAAACACATTAAAGTAGGGCGCAACTGGCTAGTCAATGACGCCAACACAGTTGCATGCATGCCTCTCATTTAGGTTCTAAGAACCAAATCCACTCGGATTTTTTCAATATTTGTGTCACTAATTTTTCACTAATTTGGCACACTTTTCACTTTTTGTGTCACTCGACAAGCCCAACAAATCAAACATCCAGATTCGTCACATCCAGGGCATTTTTTACAATAAAATCGCGGCGTGGTTCGACAATATCCCCCATCAAAGTAGTGAATATTTCGTCGGTGGCGATGGCGTCTTCTATCTTGACTTGCAGCATTCGCCGTGAGTTGGCGTCCAATGTGGTTTCCCAAAGTTGTTCCGGGTTCATTTCTCCCAAACCTTTGTAACGCTGAATGTGCTGGCCTTTTTTGACTTCGCGCATCATCCATTCGAAAGCTTGCTTGAAATTAGTGACCAACTGTTGCCTTTCACCCATTTGGATGAAAGATTGATCGTTAAACATATCGCTGGTGGCCTGCATGAAATGGATTATTTTTTGGTAATCTTTACTTTCAAAAAAAGAGTGGGGCAAGATGAAAGTTTTACTATTCCCGTGTTGGCGTTTGTTGACGGTCAATGAAAACCGATCAACAGATTGGTACTCAAGTTCTATACCGAACTCAATTTTGTTACTGTACTGGTTGAGTTTTTCCTGAAAAAGCCCAACCCAGGCTGATAAAGCTTCATGGCTTTGTTTTACTTCATCGATCATTGGTTCGACAAACAGGAGTTGATCCAAAAAAACATCATCGTACCGGTTGCTCAGGCGTTTGATAATACTGACAATATCAGTATATTCCTGAGCGAGTTTTTCAAGGCCCTGACCCTGGATAGGCGGAACCGATTCATGAGTATGCAGCGAGGCTTTGTCCAGCGCCAGTTGGATCAAATATTCGTTTAGCTGAAAGTCGTCTTTGACATAATGCTCCTGCTTGCCCTTTTTGACTTTGTACAAAGGCGGTTGAGCAATGTAAATGTAGCCTCGTTCAATTAATTCCGGCATTTGCCGATAGAAAAAGGTTAACAATAATGTGCGGATATGTGAGCCGTCAACATCAGCATCGGTCATGATGATAATGCGGTGGTAACGCAGTTTATCGGGGTTATATTCATCCTTGCCGATACCGCAGCCTAATGCGGTAATTAAAGTACCGACCTCCTCTGAGGAAATCATTTTATCGAATCGGGCTTTTTCCACATTCAGAATCTTACCTTTCAACGGCAATATCGCTTGAGTCCTGCGGTCTCGGCCTTGTTTGGCCGAGCCACCCGCCGAATCCCCTTCCACCAGAAACAATTCAGATAACGCCGGATCTTTTTCCTGGCAATCGGCCAGTTTTCCCGGAAGCCCTGCGATATCCAGCGTGGTTTTTCTGCGCGTCATTTCCCGGGCTTTACGCGCGGCATCCCGAGCTCTTGCCGCATCGATAATTTTATTGGCAATCGTTTTGGCGATTTGCGGGTTCTCCAACAAAAACTCCTGGAGCTTTTCATTCATAGTTGATTCGACCAAGGGTTTGACTTCTGATGACACCAATTTGTCTTTGGTTTGCGATGAAAACTTAGGGTCGGGGACTTTAACCGATAAGACCGCCGTTAAACCTTCCCGCGCGTCATCACCGGTAGTGGCTACTTTTTCTTTTTTTGCCAAGCCGTTGGTTTCGATGTATTGATTGATGGTGCGTGTTAAAGCTCCCCTGAAACCGGCCAAATGGGAGCCACCTTCCCGTTGTGGAATATTATTAGTATAGCAAAAAATGTTTTCCTGATATGAATCATTCCATTGCATCGCAACTTCGACAGTAACCCCTTCTTTTTCCGCCGTAAAATGAAAAACATCGGGAAATAAAGGTGTTTTGTTTTTATTCAGATGCTCGACAAAAGCACTGATGCCTCCTTCAAATTCGAAGACATCACTTTTATCATTGCGCTCGTCCTCCAGACAAATCCTCACGCCTGAATTTAAAAAAGATAGCTCTCTGAGTCTTTTTGCCAGAATATCGTAGTGAAACTCAATATTCGTAAAGGTTTGCGCGCTGGGTTTAAATTTTATTCTAGTACCCGAACCTATCGCATCGCCGACTGCTTCTAAAGGGGCCACAGGGTTACCCATACTATATTTTTGTTTGTAAAGCTTGCCGTTTTTTTTGATTTCCAAATACAGCTCTTCCGATAACGCATTAACGACCGAGACACCCACGCCGTGCAAACCACCGGATACCTTGTAGGCATTATCATCAAATTTTCCGCCCGCATGGAGCACCGTCATAATTACTTCTGCTGCCGACTTACCTTCTTCTTTATGAAGATCGACCGGGATACCTCGACCATCATCCGCCACAGAAACCGAACCATCCGTATGGATAATGACCCTAACTTCTTTACAGTAGCCAGCCAAAGCTTCGTCAATCGAATTGTCCACCACCTCAAAAACCATATGATGTAGGCCGGTTCCGTCATCAGTATCGCCGATATACATGCCCGGTCTTTTTCTGACCGCATCCAGGCCTTTTAAAACTTGTATATTCGAACTGTCGTACTGTTTATTATTGTCACTCATCTATAACTATCCATTTTGTAAAGTTATGCGGATGTTCCACATGGAACACTAAAGTTGTTTTACTTGACCGTGTTTCATGTGGAACACTTTGTGGTTCAAATGCTTACCAATGTCACCGAACTCTTGCGACTCGGTTGCCGTCATAAAAACCTGAAAATCAAGATTACTCAGGAGTTGGAGTAGTTTCTCACGCTGAATCAAATCCAATTCAGCGGTAAAGTCATCGATCAATAGACAGCCCACACTGCCTTGATCACGTTGCAATAATTTTACTTGGGCAAGTTTGAGTCCAAGCACCAGTAACTTTAATTGCCCCCGAGAAACATAATCTTTAGCCAGGCGAGCATCGATGCAAACCTGAAAGTCACAACGATGAGGGCCGCTATGGGTAAATCCATAACGAATATCTTTTTCCAGATCGTCCGCTAATGATTGTTTGAAACCTTTGCTGACGTGCCATCCACTGAGTAAGTTCAGGGTTAATGTTTCAAACGACAGAAATTCTTCGGTGATGGCGTTGAAAACGGGTTCAAGACATTTGATGTATTGCAATCTTAGATCAGCGACTATTGTACCGTAATTGACTAACTCTTTATTCCAAACTTCTATATCGCTGATTTTCTTTGTTTTTAACAAAGCATTACGTTGTTTGAGTGTTTTTTTAAATTGCCGCCAAACAGCCAGGAAGCTTTCATTGTCATTAAAAACACCCCAATCGATAAACTCCCTTCTCATTTGCGGGCCGGAATCGAGTAAAAGATAACTTTTAGGATCAATTAACTGAATGGGCAAGGCGTAAGCCAAATCATGCCGGGATTGAAAATCTTTTTGATTGATGCGAATTTGCACTTCCTTGTCATCAGCCTGAACCCCTAGCTGGAAACTATTTCCGTTTTTTTGTAATGATTTTCCGGAAACTATCAACTCGTTTTGATTGAAATTAATAACTTGTTTTATATGGGGTGTTCGGAAAGAACGGGCGCGGCCCAAGATAAAAACAGCCTCCAATAAAGAACTTTTGCCACTTGCGTTGTTGCCATAAATAAAATTTAGCTTTGGCGATGGATTCAAAGACGCATGGCGTATATTTCTTACATTGTAAATATCGAGTTTTTGTAAACTCATAGCGCTGCGTTAAAGGCGCATCGGCATCACAATAAATTTATAAGCCTGGCTCACCGGCTCTTCAACAATGCAACTGCTTTGATTGCTGGCAATGGTCAATATCACATCTTCGGAATCGAGGTTGGTAACCGCATCGATTAAATATTGCACGTTGAATGCTATAGTCAAAGGCTCGCCTTGATATTCTATCGATAACTCTTCTTCGGCTTCTTCATGCTCGGGATTATGAGTGCTTATTTTCAGACTGGATTCGCTAATGTCAAATGAAACGCCTTTGAATTTTTCATTGGAAAGAATAGCCACTCGCGCCAGAGCATCTTTTAACAATTGGCGTGAAATAAGAACAGGCTCGTTAAAATCTTGTTGAAAAACGCGATTAAAATCAGGATAACGCGCATCCACCAGTTTTGCCGAAAAGACCAGGTTGGGTAGAGTTATGCGGATGTTGTTGCTGGAAAAATCTACCGCCACATCCAAATCAGAATCATCCAACATGCGGCCTAATTCTACAACCCCTTTTCTGGGAATGATAATTCTGGCTTCATAACCAACGGCAGTTTCCAGCGCGTCTTCAAAAACCGATAAACGATGCCCATCCGAGGCGACTAATTTGATTCTGGAATTTGAAATATTCAGCATCAGACCGTTCAAATAGTAGCGAAAATCCTGATTCGCCATGCAAAAGACTGTTTTTTCCAATGCTTTTTTCAGATTTCCCGCATGGATAGAAAACTGATGCTCTACGGCAGATTCGGAAAATTCAGGATAATCTTCCGCCGGTAATGTGCTTAAAGAAAATCGTCCCCGCCCGGAAATTATCCTCACCTTATCGTTTTGTTGTTCAAATTTGATCTCGGCATCATTCGGGAGAAGTTTGCATATATCAAGCAGTTTACGCGCAGGTACGGTAATTCTGGCAAAGTCTTTGTTTTCAATAGGCATTGATGCGACGAGCTGAATTTCTAAATCAGTTCCTGTCAAAACCAGGTTATTCTCGGTTAAAACCAGCAATACATTGGATAGGATCGGCATGGTTTGTTTTTTTTCAATCACGGCCACGATCTGCTGTAGCGGCGGTAAAAACTGTTCTCGATTAATAATAAATTTCATATAGAGAGATTTTATTTATTGTTATTAGATGACTGGATAAGTTCGATAATATGTTTTTGTTCTATACAAATCAAATGCTTGCTATGTTGGTAAGGTTGTGTCTAAAGCTGTGCACCGATGCTTAACAATGGATGGTTTTTTAAAGGTTAAAATTATTCAAGAGCTTATCCACAAGATAAACCTTGTTAATGTGACAGGGTTCTCAACAGATTCAGATAGTCTTCTTCAATTTTTATGTCTGAATCACGCAAAGCGGCAATACGTTTACAGGCATTGATGACGGTAGTATGGTCGCGTCCGCCAAAAGCATCGCCGATTTCCGGAAAGCTGTGAGAAGTCAATTCCCTAGCCAGGCACATGGCAATTTGCCGGGGCCGGGTAATGGATTGCCTTCTGTTTTTTGAAGATAAGTCCGCTACTCTGATTTTGAAATATTCGGCCACCGTCTTTTGGATGTTATCGATATTGACCAGTTTATCTTGTAAAGAAATCAGATCATGTAAAGCTTCTTTGGTGAATTCGGTGGTAATTTCACGCCCTGTGAATTGGGCGTTGGCAATTACTCTGCGCAATGCTCCTTCAAGGTCGCGCACGTTGGACGGGATACGTTTGCCGATGAAAAAAGCGACTTCCTGAGGTAAATCAACGCCGACAAGTGCGGCTTTTTTCATCAAAATAGCGGCGCGCGTTTCCAGGTCGGGCGGTTCAATCGCTACCGGAAGCCCCCAGCCAAATCTGGATTTTAAACGGTCTTCCAAGCCGACAATTTCTTTCGGGTATTTATCGCAGGTCAAAACGACTTGATGTTTTTTTTCAAGCAATGTGTTGAAGGTGTGAAAAAATTCTTCTTGAGAGCGTTCTTTTCCGGCGAAAAATTGAATGTCATCTATCAGTAAAGTGTCCACGCCCCGATAATATTCTTTAAACGCATGGATAGCATTTTGCTGCAAACCTTTGACCATATCCTGTACAAACTTTTCCGAGTGCAGATAGACCACATTAGCCGCTGGATTTTTCTGTAAAATGGCGTTACCTATCGCGTGCATAATATGGGTTTTGCCCAAACCGGATGCGCCGTAAATTAACAACGGATTGTAGGCTTTGCCGATGTTTTCAGAAACCTGAATGGATGCCGCCTTGGCTAGTTGGTTGGATTTACCTTCGACGAAATTTTCGAAAGTGAATGCCCGGTTAAGAAAATTAGGCCGGGATTTTTTGGCTTCTGTCCTGGTGTTTTTTTGCAGCGTGGCCGGTGGCGGTGATTTTTTTGAGCCAATTTCCAGCAGCAGATTTAAGGAACCGTTGGAAAATTCATAAATGGTGTCTTCCAATCGGGCTAAATGATGTTCCTTTACCCAATCGAGGACAAAGCGATTGGGCGCTAATAGCTTAATGTTCTCATTATTTTCAACGGCTTGTAAGGGTCTTATCCAGGTGCTGAATTCTGATGCGGAAATTTCATGTTCAAGTTTGGCAAGGCAGTTGTTCCAGATTGAGCTCATTTATGTCGGCTGTTAATTGTCTGATGAAAAAAGGAATTATAGGCCAGTCGTCATGCAGAGTGAATGACCCGATAATTGACATATAGGCTGCATTATTCTATCATCCCAAATCTTTTTTATCCGTTTTTGTTGACGCCCATTTAATCAGGATTTGAACCCATGAAAAGAACTTATCAACCCAGTAAAATAAAACGCGCCAGAACTCATGGCTTTCGCGCCAGAATGGCAACAAAAGGCGGCCGCAAAGTACTCAACGCCAGGAGAGCGAAAGGCCGCGCCAAGTTGTCCGTATAATTGCCCAGTTTACTATTTAGTTTCCCGAAGCAGTCAAGGTTAAGGAAACCCGCAGAATATAAAAAAGTATTTGCCAATCCTGTCAAATCGACCGATACCTATTTTACTTTGTTAGCCATTGGCAATTGTTACGGTTATCCACGGTTAGGCTTGGCAATTGCCAAAAAAAATATAAGAAAAGCAGTGGACAGAAACAGTATAAAAAGGACTGTCAGGGAAAGTTTCAGATCTCGGCAACACAAATTGATTTCGATAGATGTTGTTGTTTTGGCCCGAAAAGATGCAGCAAATGCCTCTTCGGAAATTTTAAGAAAGTCATTGGATAGGCATTGGCTTAGGTTGGTAAACCGATGCGAATCTTGCTCATAGCAGTTATAAAGTTTTACAAATACTTTATAAGCCCCTTGCTGGGAAATAATTGCCGTTTTTACCCAAGCTGTTCACATTATGCCGAACAGGCGATCCATACTCATGGGGCCGCCAAAGGCTCTTATCTTGCGCTCAGAAGACTATTAAAATGTCACCCTTTTCATGAAGGTGGACTCGATCCTGTTCCCAACAAATTTGGTAAAAAGAATGGATAACATTAGATTTATATTGGTTGTGATTTTTGCAATGCTGCTTTATATGCTCTGGCAAGCCTGGCAAATAGATTATGGCCCAAAGCCGACCCTTGCCGAGTCCGAACAACCCGGCATCAGTAGCAAAGAAGATTTGCCGACAACATCGGGAACACAAACAATACAAAATACTGATGCAAATGTCAGCGTTGCAGAACCCAATGCCCCAAATCAGAGCAGTGCGGTTATCATCGTTAAAACCGATGTATTGTCTTTGGAAATCGATACTCAAGGTGGGACTATTCGCAATCTGGATTTACTTAAATATCCCAAAGAAAAAGAAAACACCGTTGTACAAGGCCTTCGGAAAATGGTTGGCCTTGAGCCTTCGGAAAAAGACCTGACACCTATCAGGTTATTTGACGGTAGTAAGGAAAAACTTTTTCTGGCGCAAAGTGGCTTGATTGCCGCCAGTGGCTCAACCAGGGCAGCTGATCACCATAGCGTTTTCCAGTACGAAAAAAGTAATTATGTCATGCAGAAAGATCAGGATGTTCTGGTTGTTCCTTTGACCTGGTCAGAAACCCCTGGTTTAAAAGTCACCAAAACATTTTTGTTCAAACGCGGCAGTTACCAAATCACCCTGCAACAGGATGTTGATAACACCACGGATAAAGTCTGGTCAGGCAGACAATATAATCAATTATTGAGAGTGCCCTATTCAGATCAAAGCGGCAATAACTTTATCAGAACCTATGCCGGAGGCGTTGTTTATACCGAAGAAAATAAATACAAAAAAATCAGCTATGACGACATGGCTGATGAAAATCTGAACATTAAAACCACAGGGGGCTGGGTGGCAATGATCCAGCATTATTTCGCGTCAGCGTGGATACCCCCGGTCGATAAAGAAAACAATTTTTATACGAAAGCTCTGGATAACAACCATTATGTGATTGGTTCTTATTCACCCCTCGTAACTATTGCGCCACATACGCAAGCTGAGTTCACCGCTAACCTGTTTGCCGGCCCTAAAATCCAGCCGATGATGGAAAAAATAGCCAAAGGTCTGGAATTGACCGTTGATTACAGTTGGTTGACGGTTATCGGCAAACCTATTTACTGGTTATTGAACCAGATTCATGATTTTGTCGATAACTGGGGCTTGGCTATCATTGGTGTGACCTTGTGTATTAAATTATTGTTTTTTAAATTGTCGCAAGCCAGCTACCAATCCATGGCCAAAATGCGCAAGATTCAGCCGCGATTGAAAGAACTGCAAGAGCGTTTCGCCGATGACAGACAGCGTTTCAACAAAGAAATGATGGATATGTATAAACGCGAAAAAGTCAATCCGTTGGGAGGCTGTTTACCCATTATGGTGCAGATTCCGGTGTTTATTTCGCTGTACTGGGTATTGGTCGAAACCGTGGAAATACGCCAGGCGCCCTTTGCTTTATGGGTTCAGGATTTATCGGCGCAAGACCCTTTTTATATTTTGCCGATATTAATGGGTATCACCATGAAAATTCAGCAAAGTCTCAATCCTGCCCCGATCGACCCGTTACAAGCGAAAATTATGAAAATGTTTCCGATTGTCTTCACCGTATTTTTCCTGTTTTTTCCGGCCGGTCTGGTGCTGTACTGGGTTGTCAACAACACGCTTTCCATCGTGCAACAGTGGTACATCACTAAAGGCATAGACGCAGCCAAGTAACACCTTCGTGGACGGTTTCACCAGCGATACCATTGCGGCAATCGCAACGCCCCGAGGGAACGGTGGCGTTGGTATCATTCGTATTTCAGGGACGGCAGTCACTAAAATTGCAGCCGCGATTATCAAGCCGCCCCTGCGAACGAGGCATGCGCTATTTACCCCGTTTGTAGATGCCGAAGGCGAAACCATCGATTCAGGTATCGTGCTTTATTTTCCCGCGCCTGCATCCTATACCGGCGAAGATATTCTTGAACTCCAGTGTCATGGAGGCAGTATTATTCTCGACATGGTATTAAAGCGGATATTGACACTGGGTGCCAGACTGGCCAACCCCGGCGAATTTACCGAGCGCGCATTTTTAAATAACAAAATTGACCTGGCCCAAGCCGAAGCTGTCGCTGATTTGATAGAAAGCAGCACCGAGCAGGCCGCCCGTTCAGCGCAAAAATCAATGCAAGGGGTATTTTCCGGGAAAATACATGAACTGGTAACCGAATTAACCGAACTGCGAACTTTTGTCGAAGCGGCTATCGATTTTGTCGATGAAGACATCGATTTTCTCAGTGACGGCGTAGTGGAAAATCGCATTATTCGTTTGTCGGAACAAATTCAAGGCGTTCTTAAAACAGCACGGCAAGGCAGGCTCCTGCGGGAAGGCATGACTGTAGTATTGGCGGGTAAACCCAATGCCGGGAAATCCAGCCTGCTCAATGCCCTGGCAGGACACGATGCGGCCATTGTCACCGATGTTGCCGGTACTACGCGTGATGTTTTGAAAGAGCATATTCAGATCGATGGTATGCCGCTTCATATCATCGATACAGCCGGTTTGCGTGACAGTGATGAAGCTGTCGAAAAGGAAGGCATCCGACGAGCCCGTGAAGAAATAAACAAAGCCGATAAAGTGTTGCTGCTGATCGATGTCCAGGATCCGGAACATCGGTCGATTTTGGCGACGATGCCCGGAGACATTAATCTTACAAAAATCTACAACAAAATAGACTTGCTGGGCCTTGAACCGGAAATAACGGAATCGGATTGCGGCGCGCAAATTTATTTGTCGATAAAAACCGGCAAGGGTCTGGATTTACTGAGGCAACACCTTAAAAATAGTGTGGGATTCAATGCCGCAACGGAAAATGTTTTTATCGCCCGCAGAAGGCATATCGAAGCCTTGAAAAAAAGCTTCGATTTTGTACAGAGCGCATTAGGCCAATTGCAAAATAACCAGGCTGGAGAATTGGTAGCCGAAGATTTGAGACAGGCTCAAAACAGTCTGGCTGAAATTACGGGCCAATTCAGTTCTGATGATTTACTCGGCCATATTTTTTCGAGCTTTTGTATAGGAAAGTAACTATTTGAGAGTATGATAAAAAGCCAGCATTTGGATAATGAGCCGTTTATGTTACAAATAGAAGTATTGGCCCATCAACATGTCACAAGCCAAGAAAACCGGGAAGACCAAGCAAGGGAAATATTGGAGAAGCGGTAACCAAGAGCTTGTCCGAGAACTAACGTATAACTGAAACCAATAGGTTCAGAGCAATTGATTTCTTCTTTTCTACAAGTATAGCGGAGGCTCGCTTCACCTCGTACGTTGGAGTGAGGAACGTACCCCAACATTTTTAGCCGGTTTGGCCTTTGTGGGTTGCCGATGGTTTTATGGGTCACGATGTCTCGCTTTCAGGGTCGGTTGGTGACTGAACAGTTGTCGTGTTGGGGGTTTCTCTCGTCACTTCAACTTACGCACTGGCGCAACGGATAAAACCTTCACCCAGAGGCGGTGACAGGGAAACGGCTCAATTTAAAATCAATCGAGTCTGGCCCCTTTGATTCTTTGATTCACTTTTTGCGTCAAGTAAGCTCAGTTGTTGGACGAAGCCGCTGACGCGGAGAATATCTCCAGCGTCTGGTTGTTTATAAAATGTAACCTCAAGCCCTCAATACGAGGGAGCATTCCACGACGAATCATGAGGTTACACGTCAATGACACCATCTTCCGAATCCCAATTTAAGCAAAACTATCAAAACCATCTTAAACACCTCAAACTCAAAGGGCTGCAGCCCAAGACGATCGAGGCCTACGCTCGTGCCATTCGGCGTGTCGGTCAGTATTTCGATGAGCAAATCAATGACCTGTCCGAACAGCAGTTGACCGATTATTTCACCGATTTGCTGGCATCGCATTTATGGAATTCGATCAAGCTCGATCTGTACGGCCTCAAGTTCTATTACGCTCATGTGCTGCGCAAACCCTGGGTAGCTCTCCATCTGATCAAACCACCCAGGACTCAACGTTTGCCGGATATTGTCACTGTTGAGGAAGCCCAACGTTTGTTTCTGGCAACTCACACCCTCAGCTACCGGGTTTTCTTTTTCACGCTTTACAGTCAGGGCCTGCGCCTGGGCGAAGGCTTGCGACTGCAAGTGACGGATATCGACGCCGCCCGCCAGCGGGTGCATATCCGTGACGCCAAGGGTAACAAAGATAGACTGGTCCCTTTGCCGGCGGCAACGCTGGATTTGTTGCGTCGTTTCTGGCAGGTCCATCGTAATCCCGTCCTGCTGTTTCCCAATCGGCACGGCGGCTTGCAAGTCACATTACGCCAAGTGGCTCAAGCTTGCGACCATGAAGCACTGCCGCACCTCGCAAAATCCCGTCATGTTGGCGCAATGTGAGGACTGCGCCAAACAAGTCTACGTCCCGTATTCCTGCGGCCATCGCAGTTGCCCGCATTGCCAACTGCATATTCTGGCTCAACCTGAACACCTATTCTGATCCAATCTGAACACCTATTCTGATTTAACTTGAACACTGATTCTGGTTTCAAGCTGAACACTTT
>PGZD01000010.1 GCA_002843155.1 Gammaproteobacteria bacterium HGW-Gammaproteobacteria-3 | reverse complement strand
AAAAGAGCCATTGATTTTAAACATCTTTTTTTGCGAAATATCACCAAAAAACTGAATATCAATGACTTAGAGGGGTTTTGGTGACGAAGTTAGGTTAGCTTTCATATAGATCTACCTCTTTCTTGCGAGACCGCCTAATTGAGATCGGCCGAAATGTTTAGCGTCAAATGTTTTTTAACTTTTTTAAGCGGTCGGCGGCCTGGGCGGTTTAATGTTCCAGGTATTTATAGAAAACCGATTCAATAGTCAATAACGCATTTTTAAAACTACGCTTTGTTGTCTGTGGGTCGTCGTGGATTCTGACAAAGTGACGGCATTCACGGGCTTTACTCCATTGGTACACGGAATCGGTCTGGGCGCTGAAAGCCTGAAAGCTCAATGCCTGACCGGCCAATTCAGAGGCTCCCGGTATTGATTTGACATCGCGTTGGCGGCTATTGGGCCAGGCGGCTTCGATGTGCAGCATTTGTCCGTAAAGGCTGATTCTGTAGAGATATTGAATGGCGCCGGTGTTGGCGTCGGCCCAGCAGGGCGGATGATCGAGTCCGTTGCCGCTTAATTGTTGCTGCAGGTAATGGAGTTGGCCGCGCAAGTTTTGTTGGTCGTGTTGCGCGTTTTGTGTGCTTTCGATGAGCTTTGCGAGCACCTCTTGCGGCGGTGCGTCCGGGTTGATTTGCTGTAACTGTATCCGGAGTTGTTGGGTTTGTTGTAATTGTTGTTTGAGTCGGATGTTTTCTGATGCGAGTTGGTTGTTGTTGTGGACGGCCTCTAATTTTTCAAAAGCCTGATCCCATTGTTCGGGGCTTGAGTTTGAGGCTAATCCGGTGCTTTGATAAAACTTTTGTTCCAAAAGCTGTAGGCGTTTGAACGAGGTGTCAAAGTTTTCTTTTGTTTGGGTTATTTCCAGTTGAAGTTCGTTGTTTTTTTGCGTTTCCTGCTGTAATTGCTTGTTTTTTTTGTGCAGGGCGGTGGTGCTGAGCAGCATCAGCAGAAAAAACATCAGGAAAGCGAGTTCGTTGAGTGTCATACCCAATAAAAAAGAACGCCGTGCGTCGGAAGGTGCCACCGGTCAATCCTGTAAACGGTCGGAAACATAGTTGATGCTATCGACAAAATGCCGGTTCAACATCGCTAAAGTGGTGCGGGAATGCTCCAGAATGGCGGCCAGTTCTTGTTGATGTTGCGCGGCCATAGTTATATCAGAGTTGGCCAGGTCGCCGAGTTTTGCAAGGTTTTGAGTGTAGAGTTCGATAGCCTGATTGAAAGCTTCCAGGCGTTTAAAGGCTGAGGTGACATGCAGGCCGAAATCGGAAATTTGTTTGACGGTGAGCTGCGTTTTCGCGGTGGCTTCGGCAATCAGCGCCATATCGCCGCCTATTTGTTTACCGTGTTGGATATGGCCGCTGATGTGGGCAAATACTTCGATAACGTCATCTGATGCCCGCTGTAATTTTTGCGCGATGTGTTCGGTTGCCTCGGGTAATTGCGCCAGCCCATCCAGTAGTTGTTTGAAGCGCAGGGTGGCGGTCGTCGAATGTTCGACTTGTTCTCTTATTTGTTCCGATAGCTGCTCTGAAGTGTTGATCAGGTGTCCGATTTGATCGATGCTGGTTACCAGTTCGCCGCAATGCCGGTTTTGGGTCGCGAGGTTGTTGTTGAAATCGCTGAGCGCGAGCTCCGATGCCGATAATACACTGTTCATGCGTTCGATCTTGCCGGTCATGGTCTGAAAACCGATTTTTGTCGCCATTTGTTCCTGCGTCAATTCGCTGACCCTTTGCCGGGTTTCGTTCAGGCTGCCTATCAAGGCATCGATCGGGGCTTTGAATTGCCGCGAAAATATATCCTGAGGCAAGTCTACGTTGTTGATATTTTGTTCGAGTTTTTTGAGGGTGTCGGCAACCGAGTCGTTGATGTTTTTTGTGTGGTCGAGCATGGTCTGCGAACTTATTTTTGCCTGTTGTTCAATCACCCCGGTTGCACGGCCTATGCCTAGAGCGGCGTCATCCATGGCGCGTTGTATGGCCCTTTGGGTTTCATCGTGAGACAGTTCAAGCTGCATGGAAAGCGTTTTCGCTTTTCTGACAAAGTCGTTGGCGACCTGTTCGACACCTTGGAGCATTTGCCGTTCGGCGCTGTGCAAATCGACTTGAAAATTAGTGATAGTGATGCGCACCGCCAGACCGAAAATGGTGGTAATTAGCGCCAGACTGAAGTTGGCGATGATCGATTCGGTTTCCATGCCGCCGCCCCGGTAGTGATAAAGGGAAATCACCAGTGCGATTAAAGTGAACAGAAAGCCCTGGTAATAAACGCTGTCGGCGAACTGTTCCAGAAACGCGCGTGCTTGACTGTGTCTGTAACCGATGCCTACATAGGCGGCCATGAACAGCAGCGGTAAAAACACCGAGAGCATATTATAATCAAACGCTTGCGGTACAATGATGCCGACCACGCCCAAGGTCAGTGTAGTCAGGAAAATTTTACGGATGTCGAGCAGGGCGTTTCTGCCGGGCGTATAAGAGGCGTGTTTTTCGGTCATGTGTCAGCCGTCGATTTTTTCTATCAAAGTAACCCGACCGCCCATCGCGGCGATAAATTCGGCCCAGAACAAGGCATGGCGCTTGGTTTGCAGTTTTTCCATACCGTCTCTCCTGACATAAAGAATTTGTACCTCGACGCCTTCAAGATCGGTTCGTATACGTTGAAAATAAGCCGTTTGCGCCAATGCGGAAAAATCCATCCGGCTCCGGTAATGCGACCATTCGGGGGTATGTTGCAACATATCCGAGACGATAATGATTTTTTTTGTGGCGTTGGTCGCATTGACCGGAAAAGCGCTCAACGCAATCACCTGAAACATTTCCATAATCGGCGATTGGTCTGCGTGCGCAGGCTGCATGAATCCTGCTATGGCTCGATCCAGCGGCTGTTCGAAACGTTCCAGCCAGCGCCGCCGGATCAGTTTCGGGTTTTCGTACAAGGCATTGGCCTCTTCTCCGGTACGGGGTACGCAGACTTCGAAATCAGGCGCGCTTAGGTCACGGTCAAGGTCATCGATAACGTACAGGGCAATGCGGGTGCCCACTGCCAGTTCCGTTTTGAATGCGCTGAAATAGCGGTTAAGAAAGCGTTGTTGAACGCTGTTGTAGGCATCGGTTTTATCGAACACCAGTGCAATATAGGCAGGACTTTGACCCGGCGGGCACAAGGTCGCGGCATCGAACGCAGGTTGAAGTTTTTGGCGAATGTAACCAAAATAGCCGAGGCCGATGGCAATGAGCAGCACACAGCCTATCAGCAGTATGCCGAGCCGGTTTTTGCGTTGTGTTCTCTGTTGCCGTTTTTGATACCGGGCCATGATGATTCAGCCGGTGGAGGCAAAAGCTGCGGTTTGAACATTCGGAACATTCGGGTCCATTTGCTGTAATCGGTCAAAAAATTGCACATAGAGCTTTTCTATTTCGTTGGCCCGCTGCTGGCCGTAGCCGGGGAAATTCAGATACAGCGCTTGTTGCGCTTTTACTTGTTCAATATCGTCATGGTTGCCTCTTAAACTGAATTTTCGATTCGGCTTCCAGTCCTGGCTGAAGTAAGCGGGGGCTGCGCTGTGCCGGTGTGCTTGGTTGATGTCGCGGTAGCGGTGGATAAAAGCGTTGGCGGTTGTCATAAAAGTGGCGATGCCTTGCTCATATTCGCTGATGAAGGCCTGTTTTTCTTCAACCAGATGCACCAGGCGCGTATGCTTCATGGCCACCGCCTGTGTCATCAGTTCCAGTTGCTCTAAAAAATTCTGACGGATATTTTCGACCTGCGCGATCACGTCATTTCTTTGTTCTTCATAGTCTTCATGAAGGCTTGCCAGGCGTTTATGCAGTTTGCCGTAACCCGGGTAGGCATCGTCGCGTTTGTAACCATCGATCAAGGCGAACAACGAAAACAGGACGCCCATGAAAAACAGCATCCAGGAGTTGAGGTCGGCCAGGACGAAAGGTTTTGCAATAAATTGTTGCAGGGCAAGGTGGTCGGCATTGCCGGAATCTAGGGTGAATAAGTCGCGGTAGTGGGCCACCAGGAGATTGAAAGCTAAGGCTGTAAAGCCATAGATCAGTAACGCAAGATAAGCGCACAGTCGTTTCCAGCGCACTAAATGATTTTTATAGCGAATCAGGCCGCTCATAATGAAAAACGCCGTCGAAATATTGATGGCGGCGATGATCACGGCTTGCGCCACGCCGCCGAGTAAGCCCAGCTCGGAGCCTTCCGCGAAAAAATAGCCGTTGCCGACCGACTCCACGAGCCAGAAAACGAGAATGATGGCAAAATTGAGCAGTTGGGATTCGGGGTAATGGGGCATTCGTTTGAGCCTGTGGGCGGTGCGGAAGCGTTGATATTCGGCATCGAGTTCATCCCGTTCTTGTTTGAGCGACATCAATTCGCGGCATTCGCGGCTCATCAGGCTTTCGATTTCCAGTTTGCTGTGATTGCTCAAGTTGGTGATGGCTGCACGTTCGGACTGAAGATGAGTGTCGGTGATTGAGGTATTGCGGCGGCTTAAACCCTCATTGGCAATTTTATTGATGGTCGCCATGCGTTGTTCAAAATAATTCTGAATTTCACGCTCGTTGCCATCCGGTTTGGCGGCATCACTCGTCGGCAATTCTTTTGTCGCCGCCTCGATAGCTTTTTTGTGGATTTCCAGTTCAGCGAAAAGTCTATCCGCTGCAATGAAGCATTCCACCGTAAGTGTATTCGCGGCATATCGGGGCGCTGCAAAAAATCCTGTTATTTTTGTCTGCCAATTAGCCATGGAGTGCGCGTTGCAAGCCTCGTTTATAAATATTCAAACAGCATTTCGGCGCCATTCAGCCGGGTAGAGTGGGCACATGCTGTTCGTGCCCACGCAGAACGGTGTAAACGCGGGACGGGGTTTGGAACGGTGATATGATGCCTGTGGCGGGCAAAAAAACGCATCCCAAACCTACGCTTGTTTGTATCACGCAAATGATACTCATAGGGCGCAAGTGCGGTTCGTACCTCATCGCATCCGGCGCTATAAAGTTAAATTCGGCATGATTTTTTATTATTTTATTTCAATAGGATAGGCCGTAGGCACTACATTTGTTAAAGCTGAGTTAAATGACAATACTGTATTTATCGAGTAGAGCATACAGGGTAGGGCGCGTTATTCCCAACAAGCGCGCGGCTTGCGATACATTGTTATTGGCATGGCTCAGCGCTGTTTTAATGGCTTGTGTTTCCGCTGTTTCCTTGGCTGTTTTTAAATTAAGCGCCGGTGTTTTCGTAGTGGCGGCGCTGGGTATTTGCAGGTCCTGCACCGACAGCCTGGAGCCTTCGGCCATAACCACGGCGCGTTTTATTTTATTTTCCAGCTCCCGGACATTACCCGGCCAGGCATAATGTTCAATAGCTTGGATGGCTTCCTCGGTAAAGCCTTTTTTTGTTTTTTTATAGGCGGCGTTGTATTTACCGAGCAGCGTTTTCGCTATTATGACGGCGTCTTCTTGACGCTCGCGTAAAGGTGGAATATTGATTGTCATTTCGCTGATACGGTAGTACAGGTCTTCCCTGAAACGGCCTTGTTCGATTAATTGCGAAATATTCTGGTGCGTGGCGCAGAGAATCCGCACATCGACCGCTATTTCATCCCGGCCGCCCAGGCGTTCTATGGTTCTTTCCTGAATGAAACGCAATAGTTTCGATTGCAGCGAAAAAGGGAGATCGCCGATTTCATCCAGAAAAAAAGTGCCGCCGTGGGCGTATTCAATTTTTCCCTTGGTTTGTTTAACAGCGCCGGTAAAAGCGCCTTTTTCATGGCCAAAAAGCTCGCTTTCCAATAAATTCTCAGGAATGGCCGCACAGTTTACGGCGACAAAAGCTTTATTGGAACGGTCGCTCAGAGCATGAATGGCGCGGGCGAACAATTCCTTGCCGGTGCCGCTTTCGCCTAATAATAATGTGGTGATTTGTGAAGGCGCTATTTTTGCAACCGTTACCGTCAGCTCTTGCATTTTTTCACAGGAGGCAATGATGCCGTTGAGAGGCTCCTTTTTTTTCTGCTGCAAGCGGAGATTCTCTTTTTCCAGCGCGTCCAGATGAAACGCCCGTTGAATGATGGTATTGAGAACATCCAGGTCAATCGGTTTTTGATAAAAATCATAAGCACCCAATTCAATCGCTTTCAATGCGTTTTCCC
Source organism: Gammaproteobacteria bacterium HGW-Gammaproteobacteria-3 (assembly GCA_002843155.1). Classification (GTDB taxonomy): domain Bacteria; phylum Pseudomonadota; class Gammaproteobacteria; order Methylococcales; family Methylomonadaceae; genus PGZD01. Next base: position 46,837 of record PGZD01000010.1, on the reverse strand, counting down.
GGTCATCGTTGCCGGTTACGACAATGACTTTGGTGGAAGGTGCAAGATGCAGAATTTCTTTCAATGCCATCAGGCCTTCGCTGGCGTTGCTGGCGTCCGGCGGTAAACCTAAATCCAGCGTTACCACACTGGGCATATGGCGCCTGAAAGCGCTAAGCGCCGTGTTCCTATCGCCCGCGATGATGGTTTGATAGTTTTCAAAACTCCATTTGAGTTGTTTTTGTAAGCCGGGATCATCTTCGACAACCAGTAAAGGATTCATTTTCTTGTGTTTTCTCGTTATTCTAATCAATGGGCAGCTCAAATAAAGGCAGCATTATCGTGAATACAGTGCCCTGTCCCGGAGTGCTTTCAACAGCGATTTGACCGGAGCTTTTCAGGATATAGTCGCGCGCTTCATAGACACCGATGCCCATGCCGGCATTGCCTTTAGTCGAATCAAAAGGCTTAAACAGTCTTTCCGCAATAAATTTTTTATCCATGCCGCTGCCGTTATCGCTGATTTTAATAATGGCCTGATCTTCATGTTTTGATAAGTCTAGCTTAACAAAGCCGTTTTGTGGAGTGGCATCCTGGGCATTTTGTACCAAATGTCCCAGAATAGCGGTCATTTTAGCTTGTTCCCCACATACCGGACACGCATCGAGAGATGTGCTGACTTGTAAAACCGGCTGGTTACCCGCTTGTTGCAAGGCGACGTCTTTTACAATGTTAACCAGATCGATGACTGTTTTGTTTTCAGTTTTATGACTGCTTTTTAATTGATCGATGATATGCAGTATTTTATGGGTTACATTTTCCAGCGTGGCGATGGAGTCATCAATAAATTCCGGATTATTTTTATGTTTTTCGGCGTTTTTGACAATCAGGGCAATTTGCGCGACCAGATTTTTTAAGTCATGCACTACGAATGCCGACAGGCGGCTGTAGGCTTCGAATTGCCGGGTTCTGGATAATTCATCGATAGTCTGGTTGAGCGCCAATGCATTGGCGAATTGCATACCCACTGTTTTGAGCAGGTCATGATCTTCCCAGTTCAGCACCCTGGGTGCTCTGGCTCGGGTTAATACAACAAAAGCTTCCAGGCTGTTAAGCCTCAATAAAGGGACTATCAACCAGATATGGTCGCTGCCGGAATGCCAGTCGGACAAATCGATGTCGTTATAAAGCTCAGGATCTTTATGATATTCCATGAAATCGATGACCCACTGTTTGGCATCAAGGAAACGAATGAAGGGTGTGTCTTTTTTAAATAAAAACTCAGGTTCAAAACCCAGGTTATGCTGTTCAGTCAGATAGAAGTCGCCCTGTTCATTTTTTAACCAAAGCCCGCCGCCGTTACTTTGCACCAGTTTTTCCAGCGTTTTGACGACAAGACCGGCCAACTTACCGACACTGTCGAGTTTGGCGAGAGTTTTGCTGAGTTTGATCCATTCTTCCCGGTAATCGTAGCTGTACTGAAAAAAATGTTTGCTGAAGTAGACTTTAGCGCGGGCTCTGATTTTGCCGGAAAAAAATAAAATCAGCAGTAATACGATGGCCAGGAAAATGAATGTAATTTGCGCCAATTCCCCCCAACTGCCGCCGTAATCACGTATATAAACCCCTGCAACGGACATCAGGATTAAATAGACACCCAGGCCAAACAAAAGTGTGGTGTGGAAAACCAGCTTTCTTGATACCGCCAATACCGTGCTGTTGCTGCGCAGGCGCAAGATCGATAGCGCCAGCATTGGCGTTACCAGGGCGTTGATAAAGCCGCGAGAGTTCCACAACGAAATGTCGAGCGACTTGAATAATAACGATTTGCTGTACAGCATGAAGTCGATCATGAACAAGGAGCCAAGGCCTAGGCAGAAATATTTAATGGCCCAGCGTTGTTCGGAAAAAGTGTTGCGGTATATCTGTTCAATTAAAACAAGCCCGATGATGGCGAATAATACATGCGCGAAAAGACGCAGTTCGGTTGTCAGATAGTGATTTAAAGGCGACAGATAATCAGGGTTTAATTCCAGTAGAAAAATCAATGCAGTCAATAAAACAATAAAATACGAGTACTTTGATTTGAGCAGAGAGGCATAGCTCTCGTTGAGTTTGTTTTTTACGATGATTGCGGCGAGTAAAAAATACCAGGCGGCATATCTCAATGTTTCAAAAGGTAAGCTATCGGACGTGAAAAAAGTATCATTTCGCAGGTTGTGAACAATATAGCCGGACCAAATCAGAGTGCCGGTGATTGCCGTCAGTAAAGGCGCCGACAAGACATTTTTCCTGAACCCGAAAAAGACCAAGGGTGTTAGTGCGGCAAAGGCGAGAAAGGCCAATAAGTAACTGTAATAACTATAGCTTTCCATAATTGACCGAGATAGGTAATGTGTTTAGCCCCACAATGAGGTGCTCAATTTATTAATTGTTATTGCGTTTACATTTTTATGAACAACTAATCATTGCTAAAACAAAAAACACTGTATTGTCAAGATTCATGAATTCTGTAACCTTTGGCCATTATGTCCGACTCTGTTGGATAAAGCACTTAGAACCGAAAACCATAAGCGACAAAAAATGTTTTTAATGTATGATAAAGTCTATAAATAACCAGAACAAGGAGAATAACGATGAATCCAATTCAATCAGTATTTCGGGGTCTTAAATCGGGGCTGATCATGCTTTTTTTGGGCCTTGGCGTCAACGCTTATGCCGATGACAAAGATTGTTGGGCCGAGTTTTACGACCACGCACAGTATCAAGGCGAACATTTAAGACTTCAAGGACCCATTGAGCTGGCCAGTTTACATTCGGTCAATGGCGAAAATTGGGATCAGCGAATCGACAGTATCAAGACCGGCGAGAAGGCCAGAGTCACAGTGTATGAAAACCTCAACCTGAAATTGACATTGACCGAAATGGCCAATTATCCCGAGTTGATGAAGGCTTTAGGTGTTACCAAAAAGGATATAGAAGAGGACTCCGAACTTATTTTCAATGAACATGCGATGATTCACAGCCTCGCCGATTACAATTTCCACGATAAAACCAGATCGTTGAAAATAGAATGCACAAAATGACTGCGCTTGGGGTAGGATCGTAGATTGGGGTGAGGTAACGAACCCCAACATCGATGGCTACAATGATGCTACGTTCTTAGTTGCCGACGGTTTTCGTGTGCTCTAAAGAAAAATGCAAGCAGAGTAAGCTGAATGGACAAAAACGGAAAATTCTGAATGAGCACGATACGCCAAGACGATTTTATTCAAAGTATTTTTGAAGCTCTGCAATACATATCTTATTATCATCCGCCTGATTTTATTCAGGCCATGCACGGCGCTTATTTGCGGGAAGAAAATCAGGCCGCTAAAGACGCCATCGCGCAGATACTGATAAACTCCAGACTATGCGCTGAAGGGCACAGGCCGATTTGCCAGGATACCGGCATCGTTACGGTATTCCTTAAAATCGGCATGAAGGTACAATGGCAGGCCGACTTGAGTGTTGTCGCGATGATCAACGAGGGCGTCAGGCGCGCCTACATGCACCCAGATAATGTGTTGCGGGCTTCATTGTTGTCGGACCCTGCCGGCAAACGCCTCAATACCGGCGATAACACGCCGGCGGTGATTCACATGGAAGTCGTGCCGGGGGAAAAGCTTGAAATCGATATCGCGGCCAAAGGCGGCGGCTCGGAAGCCAAAGCCAAATTCGCCATGTTGAATCCTTCCGACGATATTGCCGATTGGGTATTGAAAACAGTGCCAACCATGGGTGCGGGCTGGTGTCCACCGGGAATTTTGGGTATCGGCATCGGCGGTACTGCCGAAAAAGCTATGTTATTGGCCAAACAAGCCTGTATGGAATCGATCGATATTCAGGAATTGAAAACGCGCGGTGCGCACACTGCACTGGAAGTACTACGGCTTGAGTTATTTGAAAAAGTCAACGCCTTGGGCATAGGCGCCCAGGGCTTGGGTGGCCTGACCACGGTTCTGGACATTAAAATCAAGGATTATCCAACCCATGCGGCCAACAAGCCGGTTGCCATCATTCCCAATTGTGCAGCCACGCGGCATGTGCATTTTGTGCTCGATGGCACGGGAGCTGCCGAACTGCCCGCGCCACGTCTGGAAGACTGGCCGGAAATTACCTGGGACCCCAAAACGAGCGCCCGGCGCGTCGATCTGGATACGCTTACACAAGACACTATTGCCCACTGGAAACCGGGCGAAACGTTGTTGTTGAGTGGTACACTGCTGACGGGACGGGATGCGGCGCATAAGCGTCTGGTCGATAGGATTGAGAAAGGCGAAGGTTTGCCGGCGCATGTCGATTTTACCGGCAAGTTTATTTATTATGTCGGGCCTGTCGATCCGGTGCGTGATGAAGTGGTGGGACCGGCAGGACCTACCACTGCGACGCGCATGGATAAATTTACCGAAAAGCTGTTGGCTGAAACCGGTTTGCTGGGCATGATCGGTAAAGCCGAGCGCGGCCCTGCGGCTATCGACGCCATCAAAAAACACCGGGTGGTTTATTTGATGGCGGTGGGCGGCGCCGCGTATCTGGTGTCCAGGGCGATTCGTAAAGCCCGGGTCGTGGCGTTCGAGGATTTAGGCATGGAGGCGATTCATGAATTCGTCGTTGAAGATATGCCGGTGACGGTGGCGGTCGATGTGCGGGGCGAGTCGGTGCACCGTACCGGGCCTGAAATCTGGCGGGCGAAAATTGGCAAAATAGCGGTTATCGAGCCATAGTGAAGTCACGGTTGTATTTCTGTTCACGATAAGCATTGCTGCGGGTGATCAGTAATAAGGATAGTAATACGGGCTGTAAAAACCATAAGGGTAAGGGCGGTAATAAGGGTAAGGATAATAGCCCCGATATCCATTGTTATCGCGTTCTGGCCAAAGATACAAAGTTTTGGCGCTGATGAGCGGCAATTTTAATGTTTTATCGCCCACTTTTAGCACGGTTTCAGCGTTCAAAAGACCGACAACGGTGATTTCGGCGTCCTTGTAATAAATGGCGGGGTCGAGAAATAGAGGGCTTTCCAGTATGAACCGGCCTTCAGCCGGTCGAGTGATCTGGGGGCGGCCATTACTGTCGAGCGGGTAATACAGTACTTGTATCCGGGTCAATGTTTCCAGGTTTTCCACGTCAATGACAGTGCCGCCCCAGCGCAGCAATAAGCCTCGCTGTTTGGCCGGATCGCCGCTGATGACCTGGTGGTAAGTCAAGTCCGGTGTGGGTGCATTTTGGATGGCTGTTGGCAGATGATTAGCGCAGCCTTGAATGACGAGGCTTTGCGTTATTAATAGCGCTATTAACAAGGTTTTCATGATGATGTCCCCGGTATTATTTACTTGGTGTTTGAATCATGACACTGAATTTGCTCTATACTCGCACTGAGGCTGTTTAGATTCAAGAGATTTAGGTGCTATAGTGGATTTTTATACTTTAATTTTTTAAAACTCAGGTAAAGCTATGTTTTTATTGTTATTCACTCGCACGTTTAAGGTCATGCTGTTGCTGACGGCGATTACTTCCCTGGTGTTGTTTGTCAGCGGCTGCGCCAGTGTCGGGCAGCGCTTTCCGGCATCGCGGGTCATGGAAATCAAAATAGGCCAAACAACGCAGCAGGAAGTCAGGGAAATATTCGGCGCGCCTTGGCGCGTAGGTCTTGAGGATGGCAAAAAAACCTGGACTTACGGAAAATACACCTATTATTTATTCGGTTCCGATGAAACCGAAGATTTGCTCATTCGCTTTGACAACCGTGGCATTGTTCGTTCCTATACTTTCAACACTACGCGAAATTAGGTTTTCCGGATTTTGTGAAAAAGCATAAGCTCGTTGTCGCGGTATCCTCCCGGGCCTTGTTTAATCTGGATGAATCGCATCGGATTTTTGAAACGGAAGGTAAAGAAGCGTTTTGCCGCTACCAGATAGCGCATGAAGATGAAATTCTGGAGCCGGGTTTTGGCTATGCTCTGGTTAAAAAATTTCTGGCGCTGAATGAGCTCAGTAGCAACGGCCCGATTGTGGAAGTCATTCTGCTGTCGCAAAACAGCGCCGATACCGGTTTGAGAATTTTTAATTCGATTGCTCACCATAAACTGGCGTTATCGAGAGCCGCTTTTACCAGTGGTGTTTCTCCTTACGGCTATATTCAAGCATTCGGCGCCCATCTTTTTTTATCGACCAATGCCGATGATGTCGCCAAAGCGCTGACGGCGGGTTTTGCCGCCGCAACCATCCTTTCCGGGTCGTCTTTGCGGCAAGACTCCGGGCAATTGCGTATTGCCTTTGACGGTGATTCGGTGTTGTTTTCGGATGACTCCGAACGTATTTATCAGGAGCAAGGTTTGGCGGCTTTTACCGAAAATGAGCATAACGAAGCAAAAAAACCGTTACCGGGCGGCCCGTTTAAAGAATTTTTGAGTGCGTTGCAACATATTCAGTCGGATTTGAAGGGCGATATTTCACCCATTCGCACGGCGCTGGTTACCGCGCGCGGCGCACCGGCGCATGAACGCGTAGTCAGAACCTTACGAGCCTGGGAGATACGTATCGATGAGGCGCTGTTTTTAGGCGGTATGGAGAAAGGTGCGTTTCTCGATGCTTTTGGTGCCGATATATTTTTTGACGATCAGAAAAGTCACTGCGAATCAGCGGCTAGGCATGTGTCGGCGGCCCATGTTCCGCATGGCGTGGCTAATCGGAAGCCAGTTGATAATGCCTGAAATGATCGTTGGCTTCGATCAGGCGGCTCAGGTAAAAGGCTTTATCGGGTTGGTCGGAGCGGTAAACTGCGTCACCGGTTTTGAAGTTTTCCGGTGCTAAAATAATACTTTCGTTTTGATCGGGCTGTTTGATTACGATAGCTTCGGTTGAGGCTGTTTGCAATGCGATATTAATGACGACAAGCAGGCCCGGCAGCGTTTCAATCAGTGCGGCTTGATTGCCTGATTCCTGCTTGTTTTGAATGCTGCGGATAATGCCGAATTGAGGGCATTCTTGCTGTGTATATAACAGTACCGGCAGATGAGGTAAGAATAGTTTGCCGTAAATCTGCGCCCAAAAAAACTGCGGATTTTTAGCGGGTAATAATAGCGTCATGCCGGGTTTCAGTCCACTGTTCATTTGCGCAAATTCTTCGAGCTTACGCGTTGCAATTGTTCGTTTTTGATGCTCCAAAGGCACCAGTTCCATCGCATGCAGCACGCCGAACCCCGCTGGGCGACCGCTTAAACGATGGATGTTGGACAGCCTGTTGTGTTGCCTGATCCGTTCGATAGCCATGTCCAGTCCGATGGCTATGGAGTAGAGCAGAGGCTGGCTTGGAGATACCGAGTCTATGATTTGCCAGTAACCGGTCAGTTTTTGCCATACGGGATTGACCCCAGGATCATTTAATTGGCTGGACGGAAGTATCTCTTGCAAATGTTTTGTAACAGCCAGGGTATTGAAAATCAAATAGGCGCTGTCTTTATTTAAAGGTTGTCCAGGTTGAGGACTGCGCGAATTGAGGGTATCCCAGTAAAAATTAAAGAAGGGGTTCTGCTCTTCGGTAAAGTCCAGGTTTTCGGCACTTCGGTCGGCCATAGCGTAGTAGTGCGCCTGTTGGTCTACAGGAACGCGGTAAAGGTCGAACAAGGCATAAAGTAGATTGCGTTTGAGCACCGCCAAAATCGTTTTTTGCTGTTTGAACAGCGGAATTTTGCAAGTTATCGGACTATTCAGCAGTTCATCTCTGGCGGCAATCCGATACAGTTCCCCTATTTTTTGCCAAAGATTCGTCGGAACCGACTCGGAAATCAACGTATAGGTTTTGAGGCATAAGCCGAATAGTTGCAAGGCGGTAAACAAGGTTTGTGCTTTTTGTACCGGGTCTAAATCCTGTCTGCTTATGGCATTACAATAAATCAAAGCCAGAGAGCGCATTATTTGGGCGCTCAGCCTTGCCGGTTTGCGGGACTTTCTGCTGATGAAGCCTTGAGCGTCGGCTGAGGCAATCAGTGTCGCGTTCAAATTGCCGGACAAATGCAGTACGAACGGCGTGAGTTGATCCAGGCTGGCAGCCAGATCTTCGTTGCCCAGTTCGATTCGTTCGAGTTTTTTCAGTACCGAATAGAGTTTATGGCCGACAGTCAGCGTGTCAAGCCGGTTGAGTGGGTCGAGCCAGGCTGCCACCGATTCCGTGGTCATGGCAAAAGGCAGTTTCTGGGCAGGCGTCATGGTTTAATTTATAAGATGGGTTTTCAGGTTACAGGTTACCGGACTCGATGGCTGTTTTTGTCTCGAAGCATTTAAGTAATAGTACTCAAGCCATTTTATTGTAGTACATGATTTTAAAATGGGTTTGCGAACTTGACGGCATTTTTAAAACAAGGCCAATTCAATGCTGCTATACTGATTTCAACCGCGCGCGTTTCGGACGTTCGGCCAGGGACTTGTATAATCTGGCAGCGCGGCCTATATATACTCATCGTGGATCAAATTTCGGCCCCTCACCTAGGGTTAGGTGAGGGGCCGAAATTTGAAGTGCGAAAGGTATACATTGATACCCAAAGCGTTTGCGGCCAAATCGTGTGTCGGCGATCCTTGCAATCACGGTGTATTTCACAGAACCTGCCAATGGTGTCATCAGCACATGCTTGAGGCCGCTTACCGCATAGTTGGTAGAGAGTCTTAAGCTATCCGGTTTTAAAGATGATTTGCTTTGCCGGGGCGCCGGTTATCTCCCTGACCAGTTTCGGCACTAGATAACCCGGCAGGGTATTCTGAAGTTTTTCCATAAGTTGTAATGCAAAAGTTTCCGACACTTCAAAATGTCCGGTGCCGACCGCTTTGTCGAGCAAATGCAAATAATAAGGGATGATGCCAAGGGTAAATAATTTTTCACTCAATTGATGCAGCGTGTCCGCATTGTCATTGACCTGTTTCAATAATACCGCCTGATTGAATAAAGTAACAGTATGGGCTTTAAGTTGGCTACATGCGGCGGCAACGGCGCGGCTGAGTTCATTGGCATGGTTGCAATGCACCACCATGACCACGTTTTTAGGGCTTCGGGCCAATATTTTGCAGAGTTCAGGCGTGATCCGGGCTGGTAGTACGATGGGCAGACGGCTGTGTATCCTTATCCGCCGCACATGATCGATAGCGTTCAAAGCATCGAGCAGCCCGGCCAATTTGGCATCGCTCAGCAGCAATGGGTCGCCGCCGCTGAGAATGACTTCCGCTATGCTGTCATTGCCGCGTATATAATCCAGTGCATGCTTTTGTTTTTGCGGGCTGAGCTGGAATTCAGCATAGGGGAAATTTCTGCGAAAACAATAGCGGCAATTGATGGCGCAACTGCCGGTATTGATCATCAGGACACGGCCGTGATATTTGTGCAGAATCAAACTCGGTTGCGCGGCTTTTTGGTCGCCGACCGGATCATGAGTGTAGCCCGGATAGGTGATCATTTCATCGGTAACCGGCAAAACCTGGCGCAGCAAAGGGTCGTCAGGATTGCCTTGTTCCATGCAGTCGGCAAAGCTTCGCGGTACCCGTAGCGGGAACTGATCGGACGCGGCTTTTGTCAGCGGTAATCGATCCCTGTCCAACGCCAGATAGTCGCATAAAGCTTCTACGGAGTGGAAAGCTTCAGCCAGTTGCCGTTGCCAATTGTCATCGATAAAAAGAAGATTTTCAGTCATGGGAGGTGATTTTGTTTTTAAGCCGTGCCGACCTCCATTATAATGCTAAAGTTTGACACTTAGTTTGTAGTGACGAGGAAATAATGGCCAGTTACAGTACCAATGAGTTCAAGGGCGGATTAAAAGTGATGTTGGATAACGACCCTTGCGCGATTATCGAAAATGAATTCGTAAAGCCGGGCAAAGGCCAGGCGTTCAGTCGGGTAAAAATCCGAAATTTAAAAACCGGTCGGGTCATCGAGCGAACTTTTAAATCGGGCGAGTCGTTGGAAAGCGCCGATGTTGTCGATATCGAAATGCAGTATCTTTATAACGATGGCCAATTCAGGCATTTTATGGTGCCCGATACTTTCGAGCAATATCAGGCTGATGAAAAAGCGGTGGGGGATGCCGGTCTTTGGCTGAAAGATCAGGATATGTGCACCGTTACTTTATGGAATGATGCGCCTTTGGCGGTTGTTCCGGCTAATTTTGTCGAGCTGGCTATTACAGAAACCGATCCCGGTGTGCGCGGCGATACTTCGGGGGGTGGCGGCAAACCCGCCAAATTGGAATCAGGTGCGGTGGTGCGTGTGCCTTTGTTTGTGCAAAGCGGCGAGATGATTAAGGTTGATACCCGTACCGGCGAATATGTGTCGCGCGTAAAAGAGTAGTGAGTGATCTGTGGCGACCGTGTTGTAAGCTGGACTCTTTACGGTCGCGCGCGCAAATGCTGGCAACTATCCGGCAGTTTTTTAATGACCGGGGCGTACTTGAAGTTGAAACGCCGTTATTGAGTCATGGCATCGGCACGGAGCCGCAACTGGCTTTTTTCAGCACTGAATATTACCTTTATCCCGACAAGGAAACTCTGTTTTTACAAACGTCGCCCGAGTTTGCCATGAAGCGCTTGCTGGCGGCCGGCAGCGGTTCGATTTATCAAATAAGCAAGGCATTCAGACAGGGTGAATCCGGGCGCTTCCATAATCCGGAATTTTCTTTACTGGAATGGTATCGTACCGGTTTTGACCTGTTTCAGTTAATGACTGAAATCGAACTTTTGATCCATACCTTGTTTGCCGCTCAAGGAACGCTCCGGAAAACCCTGGTAACGACTTACCGCGCTGTATTTGAACACTATACCGGGTTGAATCCCCTGTTGTTTTCAAAAGCCGATTATGCCGATTATGCCGCGCAAAACGGGCTGGCCGATGCGATTTTAATCTGTGCCGATAGCCATGCGTTGTGGCTGGATTTTATTTTCAGTCATCGTGTGCAGCCGAATTTGGGCCAACAAGGTTTGTGCATGGTGCACGGTTTTCCTGCCTGTCAATCTTCGCTGGCGCGTGTCAATGCCGAAAATTCAGCAGTGGCCGATAGAGTCGAAATATTTATTCAGGGTGTGGAATTGGGCAATGGTTTTTACGAGTTGACCGATGCGGTAGAGCAAGAGCGTCGCTTTGACCGGGAAATTGCTTATCGACGCCGGAATGGTTTGCCCAATGTCGATAAAGACCGGCGTTTTCTCGATGCCTTGGTATCGGGTCTGCCCGATTGTTCGGGCATGGCGATAGGTCTGGACCGTTTGTTGATGCTGTTGACCGGTGCCGATGCTATCGATCAGGTATTGGCTTTTCCGATAGCTCGGGCTTGAGTGTTTTCGCGCTATTTCGGGAGCGGTGCGTGTCTGGCAAGGAGCGCTGTAAACCCTTACCAAAGAGCTTGACGGCGGCATCCTAAGCCGCCGACATCCTCGCCAGCCCCGTCCCACACCCTCTTTCGTTTTCAAATTGAGAATTACTGCAAATTAAGCGGCAATAGTCGGCAGGCTTTGCAGATGTTATAATGAAAGATAATCGTTATTTTTTAAGACCGCTGCATTAACTACAAATAAATTCATGATTTTAAAAAATTTTTCACGCATCATGTTGCTGTGGCTAATGGTCTCCCAGGCGGTAAAAAGTGACGATGGATTCATTGTTGAAAATATTCAGGTTAATGGTTTACAACGCATTTCCGCCGGTACCGTGTACAATTATCTCCCGGTCAATGTAGGCGAGCGGTTTAGTCAGGCGCAAGTCGCCACGGCTATCAGCGCGTTATTCAAGACCGGTTTTTTTAAGGATATAACGCTCGAAAGGGAAGGCAACACACTAATTGTCAATGTGGTTGAAAGGCCTTCCATTGCCAAAATCGTATTTGAAGGTAATAAAGACATCAGCTCGGATGATTTACTCAAGGCTTTAAATAACATAGGCCTATCCGAAGGTTCGGTGTTCAATCAACAGCTTCTGGAGAAAGTGGAGCAGGAGTTGAGCCGCCAGTATTTCAGCCATGGTAAATATGGTTTGAAAATCGATACCAAGGTCGCTAAACTGACACGCAATCGCGTGGGGGTATCCATTAAAATTTCTGAAGGCCGGGTGGCCAAAATCAAGGAAATCAATATTATAGGCGGCAACACATTTGACAATGAAACACTGCAAAAAAACTTTGAATTAAGTCCGACCAACCTGTTGTCTTTTTATACCAAAGACGATCAATATTCAAAACAAAAATTATCGGCCGATCTTGAACGCTTGCGATCTTTTTATCTTGATCGCGGCTATATCAATTTTTCCGTGGAATCGACCCAAGTCGCCATTACACCTGATAAAAAAGAAATCTATGTCACTGTCAATGTCAAGGAAGGCGATGTCTTTACCTTGGAAAAAGTCAAGTTGTCAGGCAATTTGGTGATCGATCCGGAAGAGTTAATCAAGCTGGTTCATGTCGGGCCGGGCGAGATTTTTTCCAGAAAAAACGCGACCGAAACGTCCAAGGCGATTTCCGACCGTTTAGGCGATGAAGGTTATGTCTTTGCCAATGTCAATATGGTGCCTGAAATCAACGATGCGGATAAAACCGTGGCGATGACTTTTTTTGTCGATCCGGGCAAACGCGTTTATGTGCGCCATATCAATATGAAAGGCAATACCAAAACACGCGATGAAGTACTGCGCCGGGAAATGCGGCAGATGGAGTCGAGCTGGGCGGCCACGACTCAAATTGAACGCTCTAAAGCCCGTCTGGAACGCTTGGGTTATTTTGAAGAGGTGGGTGTTGAAACGCCGCCGGTGGTTGGTACCGCCGACCAGATTGACGTTAATTACAGTGTCACCGAGAAACCTTCCGGCAATTTGACGGCGGGTGTCGGGTTTTCGCAAACCCAGGGCATTATTTTGAATGCCAATATCGCTCAGGACAATGTATTCGGTTCCGGTAAACGCATCAATCTGGCGGTTAACAACAGCGATGTCACGACCAATTACCAATTCGGTTTCTTCGATCCTTATTTTACGCCGGACGGCGTCAGCCTGGGTTATAACCTGGGTTACCGCAGTACCGATGCCAATCAGGCCAATATTTCCAACTATTCAACCGATGTGGTGAATGGAGGGATGAATTTTGGTATTCCGCTGAATGAATTTGACAGCCTGCAATTCAATCTGGATCTGAAACATACCAATATTAACCCCGCCTCCGACTCATCGACCGAAGTGCTCGATTTTATCGAGGAAGAAGGTGAGAATTTCCTGACTTTTTCGCCGTCGATAGGCTGGACGCATGACACACTGAACCGGAGAATATTTCCGACCCGGGGCGGTCAGCAGCGTTTGTCGGCGTTAGCGACGGTTCCCGGCAGCGACCTTCAATACTATAAACTCGACTATAAACAGCAGCATTATTTTCCTATTGCCAGGGATCTGACTTTCAGCCTGAGTGCGGAAGCCGCCTATGGCGATGGTTACGGCGACACCGATAGCCTGCCTTTCTTCGAACACTTTTTCGCAGGTGGCGTCAAATCCATACGCGGCTTTAATGACAATACCCTGGGCCCTCGGGATTCAACCGACCGTCCGTTTGGCGGGGCGGCCAAAATTATCGGGAGTGCGCAACTGTTTTTTCCGGTGCCGTTTGTGAAAGAGGCCAAGTCGGTGAGGCTGGGTACTTTTCTCGATGCCGGTAAAGTATCCGACCGATTTAATCTTAACAATATGAAGTTTTCCGCCGGGCTATCAGGGGAATGGCTGTCGCCCTTCGGTGCTATTGCTGTCAGTATCGCCAAGCCTTTCAACGTCGATGCCAATGACGATGAGAAAAACTTTCAATTTTCGTTCGGCTCGGGGTTTTAGCAGAAGAATTTTTGGTTTACTAAAGCTATATAACCTATAATCTAGCGATTATTACACAGCGGAATTCCCTTTTTGCAGTTCCCGTTTACTTTTACCTGAGATGGATTGGATAATGAAACACAAAATAATTTTATTGTTGGGCTTGTTGTTAACCGCCAACGCCGCATGGGCTGAACTGAAAGTGGGTTTTGTCAATATTCCCGCCGTTCTTGAAAAGGCGCCGCAAGCTGAAAAAGCTAAAAAACGTCTGGAGAAAGAATTTTCGCCTCGCGACAAGCAATTGCTGGCGCAGCAAAATGAAATTAAAAAGCTTGAAGAACGAATGGGCCGTGATTCAGCAGTCATGAGTGATTCTGAAAGAAGGAATCTTGAAAAAGATATTTTAGGCAAGCAACGGGAGTTAAAAAGAAGTCAGCAGGAATTCAGCGAAGATTTCAATATACGCCGTAATGAAGAGCTGGGTAAATTGCAACGCCGTATTGTGGAGGCGATTCGGGCTTTGGCCAAAGAGCAAAACTACGATTTGTTGCTGACCGATGGCGTTATTTATGCTAGCGAAACAATTGATGTCACGGCTCAAGTCAAGCAGAAATTGACGTCGATGCCCGAATAAATACAGGCTGCGGATAGAATCTTTTTATAAAATCACTTAATAAGCACAGTTAACTAATGTCTGTAAAACTCGATATATTACAAATTCAGGAATTTTTACCGCATCGCTATCCTTTTTTATTAGTCGATAGGGTCGTCGAATGCGAGCCTGGAATCAGACTGTTGGGATTGAAAAATGTCACTTATAACGAGCCTTTTTTTCAAGGGCATTTCCCTCATTTACCCATCATGCCCGGCGTCCTGATTTTGGAAGCGTTAGCCCAGGCAACAGGCTTGCTGGCTTCGGAAACGGCGCCGGAAGTGCTGGGTAAAGGCATGACGTATTATCTGGTAGGCATAGACAATGCAAGATTCAAAAGACCTGTAGTGCCGGGCGACCAGTTGATGCTGGAAGCTAAATTTATTAAAAGCAAGCGCAATATCTGGTCATTTGAATGCCGTGCTGAAGTGGATGGCGAGTATGTCGCCAGCGCCAACATCATGTGTGCCGCCGCAGTGGATTAATTTTGATAGACCCGAAAGCAATCGTCGATAACAGTGCCAAAATAGCCGAAAATGTCAGCGTTGGGCCATTTACGGTGATTGGTGCCGAAGTAGAAATTGCTGCCGGTTCTGTTATTGGCCCGCATGTTGTTATCAATGGACCTACATCGATAGGAAAAGATAATCGCATTTATCAATTCGCGTCGGTCGGTGAAGATCCCCAGGATAAAAAATACGCTCGGGAGCACACGCGCCTTGAAATAGGTGATCGCAATATCATCCGCGAATTCGCCACGCTGCATAGGGGCACATTGCAAGACCGGGGGCTCACCCAAATCGGTTCGGATAATCTGTTCATGGCCTATACCCATGTTGCGCATGATTGCGTTATCGGCAATCATGTCGTGATGGCCAATGGCGCTTCATTGGCGGGGCATGTGCATCTTGGCGATCATGCCATTTTAGGTGGATTTACTTTGGTGCATCAATTTACGCAGATTGGCCAATACAGTTTTTCCGCCATGGGCAGCGCCATCACTCAGGATATTCCGCCTTTTGTCATGGTGGGGGGGCGGCCCACTCGCCCGCATGGGGTCAATTCGGTCGGTATGGAGCGCAATGGCGTGACTCCGGAAGCCATCCGGCAAATCAGAAAAGCGTATAAGATTTTATATAAAATGAATTTCAGGCTTGAAGATGCGATCGAGGAAATGGAAGGCATGGCCGGCGACAGTGACGAGCTTTCCAACATGATGAACTTCCTCAGAAATGTGACACGCGGGATATTGCGATAAAAACCGTGATTGCCGGTGTCGATGAAGTAGGCAGAGGCTGCATTGCAGGGCCGGTGATAGCGGCTGCGGTCATTCTTGATCCCTTCCGTCCCGTTGAGGGCTTGATGGACTCCAAAAAACTGACGCCTGGGCAGCGGGAAGCTTTGGCGCAATCAATTAAAACCCGGGCATTGGCCTGGATGGTCGCCCGGGCGGAAGTGAGCGAAATAGATGCCATCAATATTCTCCAGGCTTCCTTGCTGGCTATGGCCCGTGCGCTGACCGGCCTGAAGATGCAGCCTGACTGGGTCATCGTGGATGGCTGTCACTTTCCTCCCATTGCGTTGCCGGGTGAAACGATGGTTCGGGCTGATGAACATATACCTTCCGTTTCAGCGGCGTCAATTCTTGCCAAAGTGGCGCGTGACGATGAAATGCGATTTTTGGATCAAATTCAGCCCGGTTATGAATTTGGTCGTCATAAAGGTTATCCGACGCGGCTGCATCAAGAAAAATTACAGCTTTTAGGCGCCTCTGACATGCACCGGACTTCTTTTGCGCCGGTTAGAAAAATTCTTGACCTCACTTTCTGATTTTTGTCGTTATCTGAACCTGCGTCTTTTGGACACAGGGCAAAACCCATTCTCCCATGCAGCCTGCGTTCGTCCATCTTCGCTTACATACTGAATTTTCTCTGGTAGACGGTATTGTCAGAATCAAGCCGTTGATTAAAAAACTGGCGGAAAGGGCTATGCCGGCCGTTGCCGTCACCGAACAAGCCAATCTGTTTTCGCTGGTCAAATTTTATCGGGCCGCCCTGGCGCAAGGCATAAAACCGATTATTGGCGCCGATGTCAATATTTTCAATCCCGATGATCCCGCAGCGCCTTATTGTCTGACCCTTCTGGTAAAAAATCGCGCCGGTTACATCGCATTGACCGAATTGATTTCCAGAGCTTATCAGGAAGGTCAGCATCAAGGCATACCGATGCTGCAACGGCAATGGTTCGAACAACACAATCATAAAGGGCTGATCGCATTGTCGGGCGCGATGGAGGGTGATATTGGCAAAGCGCTGTTGGCCGGGAATTTTGATCAGGCGCGAGGCCTGGCGGAATTTTGGCTGCGCCTGTTTCCGACCGGTTTTTATCTGGAGTTGCAACGCGTCGGCAAACAGGATGAGGCGCGTTATGTCACAGCCGCCGTGGATTTGGCCTTGGCGCTTGAGTTACCGGTGGTTGCGACGAACGATGTCCGCTTTATCGATGCCAAGGAGTTTGACGCGCATGAAGTTCGGGTCTGTATTCATCAAGGCCGGGTACTGGATGATAACCGGCGCCCTAAAAACTATACGCCCCAACAATATTTGCGCAGCAGTGAAGAAATGCAGGCGCTGTTTGCCGATATTCCCGAGGCGCTGGAAAACAGCGTTGAAATCGCCAAACGCTGTAATCTGGAGTTGACACTGGGTGAAAATTACCTGCCCGACTTTCCTGTGCCCGAAGGTATGACGGTCGATGCTTATCTGACCGATATTGCACATAAAGGTCTCAAGGCTCGGTTGCAACAATATCCGGCCACCGGGCGCGATAGCGACGAGGAAAACCGAAAAGTTTATTACCAGCGTCTGGATACCGAGCTGAAAGTCATCATCACGATGGGTTTTCCGGGCTATTTCCTGATCGTCGCCGACTTTATTCAATGGGCCAAAAACAACCATATTCCGGTCGGGCCGGGACGCGGCTCAGGAGCCGGGTCGCTGGTGGCCTATGCGCTGAATATCACCGATCTGGATCCGATCGAATTCGATTTGTTGTTTGAACGTTTTTTGAATCCTGAGCGAGTTTCCATGCCGGATTTCGATATCGATTTTTGCATGGACCGGCGCGATGAAGTGATCGATTATGTCGCCCGGCGTTACGGCCGTGACCATGTCTCGCAAATCATCACTTACGGTTCGATGGCGGCCAAAGCGGTGGTGCGCGATGTCGGCAGGGTTCTGGCTTTCTCCTATGGTTTTGTGGACAGGTTGGCCAAGCTGATTCCTTTTGAGATCGGCATGACCCTGGAAAAAGCGCTTAAAGACAGTGCCGAACTCAAACAACTTTACGAAACCCAGGAAGAAGTCCGTACTCTGATCGACATGGCGCGGTCGCTGGAAGGTATTTCCAGAAATGCCGGTAAACATGCCGGTGGCGTAGTGATATCGCCGACCAAACTGACCGATTTCGCGCCTTTGTATTGCGAGCCGGGCGGCGGTAACTTAGTCACGCAATTCGACAAGGACGATGTCGAAGCGGTCGGCCTGGTCAAATTCGACTTTCTGGGTTTGCGCACACTGACCATCATTGATTGGGCGCTGCAAACAATCAACCGCAAGCGTGAGGCCGATGGCGACGCGCCCGTCGATATAAGCCGCATTGCGCGCAACGATGCCGCCGTCTACGAATTATTGAAACACGCGCAAACCACCGCCGTGTTCCAGCTCGAATCGCGCGGCATGAAAGAGTTGATCAAAAAACTCAAACCCGACTGTTTTGACGATATTATCGCACTGGTGGCGCTGTTTCGGCCGGGACCTTTAGAGTCGGGCATGGTGGATGACTATATCAATGTCAAACATGGCGCCAAAGCCGAATACGCCCATCCGTTGCTGGAACCAATTTTAAAACCCACCAATGGCGTCATTTTGTACCAGGAACAGGTGATGCAGATTGCCCGGGAATTGGCGGGCTATACTCTGGGCGGCGCCGATATGCTCCGGCGCGCGATGGGCAAGAAAAAACCCGAGGAAATGGCCAAGCAGCGGGAAATTTTCACACAGGGCGCGGTGGCCAATAACATCGACGAAAAAATCGCGACCTATATTTTCGATTTGATGGAAAAATTCGCCGGTTATGGCTTCAACAAGTCCCATTCAGCCGCCTATGCCCTGGTAGCCTATCAAACCGCCTGGCTGAAAGCCCATTATCCGGCCGCTTTCATGGCGGCGGTATTGTCTTCGGATATGGACAACACCGACAAAGTCGTGATTCTGATAGAAGAATGCCGGCAGATGAAATTAGCCTTGTGTCCGCCCAATATCAATGCTTCCGAGTTTAAATTTACCGTCAACGGGGCCGGGCGGATTGTTTACGGCATCGGTGCGATCAAAGGCGTAGGTGAGTCGGCCATCGAAGATTTGTTGAAGGAAAGGTGCGAACACGGTCTCTTTACCGGACTGTATGACTTATGCAAACGCGTCGCTCTGCGAAAAGTCAACCGCCGGGTCTTGGAAGCCTTGATTCGGGCCGGTGCCTTGGATGAATTCGACAGCAACAGGGCCGCGCATTTGGCCGAATTGCCGGTCGCGCTCAGAATTGCCGAGCAACATGGCAAAATGGCGCAAACGGGGCAGAACGATCTTTTCGGTCTGGCCATGGATCCTCAGGCAAGTCATGAGCGCGAACCGACATATGCCACAGTGACGGAAGCCTGGACTGAATCGGAACGGCTGGCGGCGGAAAAATTGACCCTCGGCCTGTTTTTGACAGGACACCCCATTGCACAATATGAAACTGAATTAAAACAGTTCATCAATGGCAACATTGCCGCCATCCTGGCCGATGTCGAACGCTCAAAAGGTAAAATAGAAGCCCGTACCGCAGGTCTTGTGGTGGATCTGCGCACACGCCAGACCAAGCAAGGCAAGACCATGGGTTTTGCGACACTGGATGACCGCTCCGGGCGGCTCGAATTGGCGGTTTTTGGTGAAATTTATGATAAATACCGGAATCTGCTGTCCAAGGATGCCTTGCTGATAGCGGAAGGCACCGTCGCTATCGACGACTTTACCGGCCTGCTGCGCCTGACCGTGGAAAAACTCTACGGCATCGATGAAGCGCGTGAAATGTACGCCCGCTGCATTTTATTGACCTGGCCCGGGCCGCAACAAGGGCAGGGCAGGAATGGATTAGCCGAAAAACTGGGCGAAGTGCTCGAACCTTTTAAAGGCGGGCGCTGCCCCATCGTTATCAAATATCAATCCACACAAGCCAAAGCGTCGTTGCAATTAGGCGATGACTGGCGCGTTCATCCCAGCGATGAATTGCTGATTCGTCTGAAACGTCTGTTGGCAGCGGGTGTTGAAGTCAAATACCGAAACGGGTAAAGAAACTCGCGTCGCAACAACCCCGTGACCGGGTTCAATCAATATCCGTAGGTGCCCGATTGATCGGGCGAGGGCGTGGAACAGGTTTTGTTGCGCCGGGGTTTTGGGACGTGGCTGTTGTCTGTTCGCATGGCTCTTGTATACGCATCGTAGATCAAATTTCGGCCCCTCACCTAACGCTAGGTGAGGGCCGAAATTTGAAGTGCGAAAGGTATAACCCCTGTGCCGGGTTCAATCCGGCACAGGTCAGCCCTTCAAACCAATGCGACGCGCCGCCCCTGCGCGGCCGATTCCAGAGCCGCAGTAATGATCTTACAGTTGGTTCTGGCGTCGGCCAGTGAAAGCGCGGGCGCTTTGCCGTTGAGTACGCAATCGCTGAAATGTTCTATTTCCAGGCGAAAATGATTGGCGGGCGGCAAGTGCTCAATTTCCTGTTGCCCGCTTTCCGTCCACCAGGAGATGACCGGCGTATCCATTTGTTTGGCCCAGACCGAGTGACAGATCAGGCCGCCCAAGGTGCCGATGACTTCATATTCGGCGCGCCGTGCGTGTTCAAAACTGAATTCAAACTGGGCATATTTGCCGTCGCCGTAATCGATAAGGCCGCAACTCGAACTGTCGGCGCCGGTTTCGGTATATTTTGCCAGGGCTGTGACCGCCAAAGGCGTGGCGTTATAAAAAGGCAGGCGCGCGGCATGAATGGCGTAGCAGCCTATATCCCACATAGCCCCGCCGCCGTGGGCAATATCATCGGCCAGGCGGTATTCCCGGGCAGGTTGCATCATAAAGGCAAAGCATGAGCGGACACAGCGCACTTCGCCGATCAGGCCGGAATCGATGATAGCCCGTACCCTGGCATGTTGGGGATGGAAGCGGTACATAAAACCTTCCATGACGCTGACTTTATGTTGCAACGCCGAAGCTTCGATGGTGTCAATGTCGGCGACGTTCAAAGCCATCGGTTTTTCGCATAAAACATGCTTGCCGCGTTTTATAGCGCGCAAGGTCCATTCGGCATGTTCGCGATTGGCCAAAGGCAGATACACCGCATCGATATCGGGGTCGTCGAGCAAGGCATCGGGGCCGTCATAAATTTTCACGCTCTGTTGCTCCGGTGCGTAGCGGGCGAGAGTCTCGGCGGCAGCGCCGGGGCGTCGGCTGGCAATGGCCACCAATTCACTGTTGCCGGCTTCAACAATGGCGGGCATCAGTTGCTGGTTGATACGCGCGGCGCCAAGTATGCCCCAGCGCAGTTTCTTTTGATTAGTCATAGCTGAATGTCAAGGTAACGGTAAAAGTGAAAATTCATGATACTTGAGTTCACTTAATGAATGCAATGCTTCTAAAAGGGGATGGCTTACAGTAATACCATTCTCTAATGTTATGAGTAAAAAGACGGGTTTGGAAGCTTTTGATTGAGTACCCAGTCGCCGAGGTCTTTAAGCTTGTAGTCCACCGGGTCATGAAGACTATGTACGCGTGCGTTGCGCCAGTAGCGATCCAGTCTCAGTGCGCCGTTTGTGCCGCGCGCGCCGGTAATGTCGAAAAGCTGGGCGGTCACATTTAAACCGGCCCGGGACGTTGCGACTTTGGCTGCTGCAACATCCAGCGCGACCTGGCCGCGTTGTTCGGGCGTCAGGTCATCGTCCCGGTCCCAGGCGGCCTGAAGCCGGACGGTCGCCTGATCGAGCAAGGCTTCCGCCGCGCGTATTTCAACCGTCAGCTCGCCCAGGCGATGCAGAATATAAGGGTCTTCACCCACGGTTTCGACGCCGGCGCTAAACCAGGGGCGGCCCTGTGTTTGGGCAAATGCTACCGCTTCCTGCAAAGCGCCCTGAGCCAGCCCTAGGTAGATATTGCTCAAGGAAAGCTGGGCAATCAGGGGCCGCAAGCTGGCGTATGGGCTGCCCAATGGGCCGGGGTTCCGGAGTATTTCATCCTCGAACAGTTGGACGCCTTCAAATTCCACGCTGCCGCTGTCGGTTTGCCGTTGCCCGATATTGTCCCAGTCGTTATGGATGGTGATGCCTTCACGGTTGCTCGGAATCGCGGCGACCAGCAATTGCCCGTCTTCGTCGAGCGCCGAAATCAGCAGTCGATCGGAATCGCGCGCGCCTGAGCAAAAACTCTTGCGGCCAGTGATCGATAAATGATCGCCGGAACGAATTGCCAATGTTCGTTTATCCAAAGGATTTAAAGCATTGCCCCAAAACAGATTATTCTGGCCGGTTTCAGCAAAGAAACGCTCCGTTTGCTCTGGTGTGCCGAACAGTTGAATGGTTGCCAGAATCAGGTGTTGAAAACCGTAGATATGAGCTAGAGAGCTGTCTACACTGGCGATTTCCCGAACTGTGCGCAAGATAAACGGCCAGCTTTGTGCTGCGCCGCCGAATTTTTCCGGCAGAAATAGCCGCAGCAGGCCGCTGTCTCTGAGGTATTGCCGTTCCTGGAATGCGGTTCCGCCTTGGAGGTCGCGCTCCGCTGCCGTAGTTTTGAGTTTTAGTTTTAACTCGGAAAGCGCGTTGAGAATATCCCCATTTTCATCCGTTACTGACATGTCTTGTTTCCTGTTGATGGCCGGTTGGATTTATCAATGACATTTATGATGTATGATATTGCTCTAAACTGAAAAGAAAAAGAGCTGATGGAATAAAGCCCGTAAAACCCTGTCGTTTAAGTACCGAACAATTAGAAGCAGAACTGAAAATTCATGGAAAAAAAAACGAACTACTGGCTTATGAAATCCGAACCGAACGAGTTCGGAATCGATGATCTGATCAACAAAAGCGGCCAAACCGAACATTGGGACGGTGTGCGCAATTACCAGGCCAGGAATATGATGCGCGATCAAATGAAATGCGGGGATCGGGTGTTTTTTTACCATTCCAACTGTGATGAGCCGGGCATTGTGGGTATTGCGGAGGTTGTGCGGGAAGGCTACCCGGATTTTCTGGCATTTGATCCCGCTGATAAACACTTTGATCCTAAAAGTAAGCCTGAACAGCCGCGCTGGTTTATGGTCGATGTCAAATTTGTTAAAAAACTGACCCGGACACTGACTTTGAAAGAATTAAAGCAACATGCCGAGTTGCAAGATCTGGCGTTGGTTCGGCGCGGTAACCGGCTGTCGATCATGCCGGTATCCGAGCCGCAGTGGGATTTTATCTTGTCACTGGAATAAGACGCTAACGGTCTGAAAATTTCCCGCGTTAAAAAAACGGCTGAAGTATCATCAGGGATAAGGTATCATCACAGTCATTTTATCAATCTGAATAAAGCATAAGGTATGTCATGACTCAAGATGAATTAAAACAAAAAGTGGCGCAAGCCGCGCTGGACTATGTTAAAGGCCTTTCAATTATCGGCATTGGCACCGGCTCCACCGTTTATCACTTTATCAATGGTCTGGCCGACTTTAAAGCCGATATCGAAGGCGCGGTTTCGAGTTCCGAAGCCAGCAGCGCACAATTGAAAAAAGTGGGTATTCCGGTATTGGATTTGAACGCGGTCGGCACGTTGGATGTGTATGTCGATGGTGCGGATGAAATCAATCCGAACAAGCAATTGATCAAAGGCGGCGGCGGCGCTTTGACCCGGGAAAAAATCATTGCCGGGGCCAGTAAAAAATTCGTTTGTATCGCAGACGGTTCAAAACGTGTGGATATTCTCGGTGCTTTCCCGTTGCCGGTTGAAGTGATCCCCATGGCCCGAAGCTATGTCGCCCGCGAACTCGTTAAGCTGGGCGGTCAGCCGGTATGGCGGGAAAACTGTGTCACCGATAACGGTTGCCACATTCTCGATGTTCATAATCTGAGTATCATGGAACCTTTGACGCTGGAAAAAACCATCAATAATATTGCCGGTGTCGTTACGGTCGGTATTTTTGCGATGCGTCCCGCCGATGTGGTGTTGGTCAGTCAAGGCGAGGAGGTCATTACTTTTTAAGCGGTATGGCTTGAGTGAGTTAATGGTTTTTTGTCAACCAAAATATTTAAAAGGCTGCCTTAAGGGCGGCCTTTTTTATTTGTCATACAGAACCGTCAATGGACAGCCGGGTTTTCGGCTTTGTACGGTATTTCTTTATAATACGGCACCTCTTCATAAATCCCGGTTAATTTACGTTTGAATTCGTCTCTGACGGCCCTGGCGTCTTGTGAGCCGGTCACCACTCGTGGTGTCAGCAATACCACCAGTTCAGTCCGGTCTTTATTGTAAGTGGTATTGCCGAATAAAGGCCCGATTAAAGGCAAGTCCTGTAAAAATGGGATGCCGACTTTGTCATTGCTGTTATTTTCCTTGATTAAACCGCCCAGGACAATGGTTTCGCCGCTCTGGACGGCCACGGAGCTGGTGATTTCCCGGGTCAGAATATCGGGATTGCTGCCATCGGACTTGGCAGGCCCCGGGTCTTCAACGCTTTGTGTGATTTCCATAATGACCAGGCCGCTGGCGTTGACGCGGGGCTTGACATTCAGTTTGACGCCGGTTTTGCGTTGTTGCAAAGCATTGGTTTGAATCAAACCGTTATCCAGTCCGCCCGAGAGAGGTGTGTTTTGCGAAGTGCGCAGGGATATTTCGTTACCGACCTGTATCGAGGCTTCCTGATTATTCAGTACCATTAAGGACGGCGAGGAAATGACATTGATATTATTTTTAGTGGCTTCAGCATGGAGAATCGCCCGGACATCACCTGAATTACTGACAAACGAGTAGCCCAGACCGCCGGTAGCCACGCCCGCAGCGGCGGCAGGCAAGTCAAAGCCGCCGCCGCTGTTGATAATGCCTTGGTCGTTTGAATGTTTTATAAACCACTCGATACCATACTGTAAATTATCTCTCAAGGTTACATCGACGATGGTCGCATCGATCAGAACCTGTAACGGCATCACATCCAGTTGTTCGATAACCTTGCGGATGACGCCGTATTCCTGAGCGGTTGAAACAATGATCAAAGCATTGTTGATTTCATCCGGGATAAAGCGGACATCACCCACATTGGCCACACTGGCGGCCTCACCCACACCGGGTGCGCCATTATTCTGCTGCGCACGCTGGATGGTTTGTGTTGGCGGCGGCGTTTGCCGGTTGGTGACTGTGGCCGCGTTGCGCCCCGGGGCGACGGAAGGCGGGCGGGCGTGTTGTTGTGCGCCGCCCGAGCTGAAAATATCGGTCAGCGTCGCGCCTAAAGTCACGGCATCGACATTTTGCACACGGTAAACATTGACGCCACCGCCTGACGCGGTTTTGGCGCGGTCGAGGCGGGTAATCCAGGTTTCAATATCGGTTAAATAACGCGCCTGATGGGTAATTGCCAGAATAGCGTTCATTCTTTCTATGGCGATAAAACGGAAAAATTCACTCTCGCCTTCCTTGCTTTTTTTATCGAAAATATTCTTCAATTCGTCAATCAGCGTAGCAGGATCGACATTCGACAAAGGAAACAAGGCAAAAGACCGGCCTCGTAACACGCTCACGTCAAAAATAGCGATAATTTCTTTTATCCGTTCAAGTTCCGCCGCCGAACCGCCTATCACCAAAAGATTGCGGGAGGTATCGGTGTACAGCAGGGTTTTTTCCTGCATCAGAGGTTTGAGGATTTCACTGATGTCATCTACGCCCACATTTTTGACCGGAATGACGCTGACCTGATAGCCTGAAGGTAACTTGCCCTTGAACTTGTTTGCGACCGATAAACCCGAGGTATAAAGCGCGTCACCCGCAGGTTCTATGTGATAAACGCCGCCTTCTTTGACCAGTGCGGCATTGTTCATGCGCAGCAACATTTCCAGGGTGGGTAAAAGTTGCGCCCGTGTCAAAGGCTGCGTGGTTTGCAAGGTAACGGAACCTGCCACTTTGGGGCTTAAAACATAATTCTGGGCCAATATGTCGCTGATGATGACTTTCGCCACTTCGCCAAGATCTGCCTCATCAAAATTTAAATTGTAGGCGCCAGGACCTCCGGCTTGATTTTTATCGGCCTGCGCCCCAAGTTCAGATACGGGCAGGCCGCCACCGGGATAAATTTCGGTATGTAAACTATTCTTGTCTTTCTTATCGGGCCGCCGGTTATCCAGTTGCTCAAAAATAATGTTCTGCTCGCTGGGCTCGATGCCGACAGCATCGGACATAGGCAATTTGGCTTGCTTGGGCGTCAGCAGTTCGCAACCGGCCAGAGTCAAACTTAAGAGCACAAGACATGAATTCGTTTGAATTTTTTTCGCTTGATTGATCATTTTATACTTTTTTGGAGAAAAGGATTTGGGGTGGCGGTCGGAGTGTTTTGTTTGGGCGCAGGTTTAACCTGGGGGGGTAGTTTGGTCGGCTTGGGTTTCCGCAGCAGCAATTCATGCTGTTTACCGCCTTGCTCCAACACTACTTTGTCAGGTTCGATGGCAATGAGTTTCCAGCCATCAATGCTTTCATTGATTAGTTTTTTTGCATGGCTTGCTTGACCAGTGGTTTTTTTAGGGCGGCTGAACAACGCCATGGCTGTATCTTGATGCAGATAAACACCGTCCAGTTCCCAATCGAAATCTTCTATCGGCACGGCCACTTGATCCTCTGCGCCTCCATCTGCGCCTGTGGCGGCATTTTCGGACTCCGGCTCCGGAGCAGGGCGCCTGCCTTCGATAAATAAAGGCCGATTGATCAACTCGACATAACTTTCTTCGGGTTTTCGGGTCAGATCTATTTTAGGCAATTCGCCGATGTTCTGCTTCTGCCCGGTATTTGTTGGCCAATGCTTGAACAGTTGGTCTTTTACATATTGCGCGTATTGCCTTTCGGCAATTATGACGACGACAAGGATAGCGCAGGCTTTGGCCAGCAGTTTAATCAATCTGCTATTCATCAGGATTGCTTGCTCATGAAGCTGGAGACTTGAAAACTGACATTGAGTTTGTTACTCGGCTCCAGTTGCCGGGTTTTTCTGTTTCTGACGCCGCGCTCGGGACGAATATCCAGTTCATCGATAACCAGCAGCGGCACCGCTGTTTCGATGCGGTACAGTACCGAACGCAAGGTTTCGATATCGCCGGACATTCTTACTTTAACCGCAATCAGGGTAAATTCACCTTCGTTTTTACCGGGCATGACCTGGGTACTGGTTAACGTGCCGTCAGCCGAGGTCACGGCCGCTTTAATGACTTGCTGCAAATCAGCCGAGGCCAGAGCCGCTGTGGTTTGGTTGCTAAAATAACCTTGCGTCTGATAATCCGCTTTAATCTTTTCGATATTTTTAAAGACTTCGTCTTTCCGGCTAATGATGCGCTGGTAACGTTGCACGCGAAAAATCAGCTCATTTTTTTCTTCGCTCAATGCCATCGACTGGTTCAACAGCGGCACAATTAAAATACTGCCGATCAACAGCACTACAAACGCCAGTAAAGCCAGGGCTGTCCAGCGCTGTTTGGAAAAATCCTTAAGTCGTTTCATTGGGTACTCACGGGTTTGGCATCGACAGTGATCTGAAACCGCTCCAGTCCGGTTCGAACATCCTGGGTCACGGGCGTGTCGAAACGGGCATTGGCAAACCATTCGGATTCCTCCAGCAGGGCAATCAGCCGGGAAGCAGAGGGTGACTGACCCTGGATTTGCACGCGGCCATTGCTGTAGCGAAGATACAGCAGCCAGGTATCGTCTTTGATCAATGCGCTCAAGGCGTCGAGCATTTCCAGCACTGAGGGCGAGTTGCGCTTTTTATCGATGAGCTGCTGGGTTTGCGCTTTCAATACATCGATTTCGCCTTGTAACTTATCGACTTGTTGCGCTTGGGTTTCAATGGTTTGAATATAGGAACGTAATTTTTTGACCGCGCGGTCCTGCCACCAGACCGGTAAAACCAATGCTGCAATCAGTAATAGCACCCATGCGCTCAATAGCCCGCCATGCACTATTTTAGGCAGCACGGGTTTTTTTTGTCTTAACTGCTCGGGCAACAGGTTATAAGGTTCATCATCGTCTATCAGCGCTTCATAATCAACCCGATCCGGTTTTAACCCGGCGCTGGACAGATCCTCATATAATCGATCCAGTTGCTCTCTGGGAGTCAGCACCAGCACGCATCGAAGCTGCCCGGATGATTTGTTTTTTTCCAGCAATTTGACTGAAAAATAAACCTGCTCGGGTTTGAAAGGTGTATAGCGATCCAGCTCGAAGGCGACAACCTGGGGCAGGTTGTCGGCAACGGCAACAGGAAATACCAGTTCTTTGGCAAAGGCGTCATTCACGCTTAAACGCACCACGCATTCGGCTTTATCAAATCTTGTGTCCTGCTGAAACCAGGCTTTGAGATCTGCAAGTCCCGCCGCATCGCGTTGAAATTCGGCCAGCAGTTCGGTCTTGCCGTTAATTTGATAAAACAACCTCAGGCTGGCCTCACTCGCATGGACTAAAAGCCGTCCTCGATTGTCATTGATAATTTGCCGCAAAGTTTCCGGCAACAAAAAAGACAGCTCTTTGCCCCACCAGCGCAAAAACTTTTTAAAATCCAGATTGATCGTGGTATCGAGATTTGCCATATTCAGTATAGTAAAGCGTCCATGTCCGCTGCAAAAAGCGAAGTCCGGCCCGACACATCGGTCTGCCAGTCCAGTATTTCAAAAGCTTCCCCGGCTTTGGACGATTTTTTGACCACCGCTTTGACAACCGTCGTCCTATCCGTATCGAGCATTGCCTCGGCAATAATCGTCACGGCCTCGTTGGCGTCTGTCTGTCCTGCAGGTTGCAGTGCTCGTTGCGCGGCCGCCGCGAAAGGATTGTCAGGAATGGGAGGCGGTTCGGGTATTTGTGGTTCACTTGCGGCGTCGGTCAAATTTAAAACCTGCAAAACTTCTCGCGATGCTTTTTGCGGATTGACCTGTTGGTTTGAATAAACGGTGATTAAAGGCTCCAGCCAGTTAAAAACATCTGAATTCATGCCCAGCACCATCTGTAATTCGGCCAGTGATTGAAACGATTTGTTGCTCGGTGCATATTTCAATCCTGCCGCTTGATATTCATTTTTTTCCGCGCCATCGATGCGGGTCAAATCATCGCCATCGCGCCAGTCGAGGATGGCGTTGACAATTTGTAGTTGTGTGGTTTCATCGATTCCCGCATGACTCATCAATTCCTGCAGGCGCGCCTCGTCGGCTGTATTGATGTCAATTTTGCCCGCTTCCGAGAGCAGCCTTATCCGCACTCGGGCGCCTGCATAGTTAATTTCATAAATGTGACCATCGGTCAGCCAACGCAACGAGGGATCGGTATCGAGCAGCATCAGTTCCGCTATAGCTATGCCGGCTTCGGCTACGGCCCGTGCCTGGGCGGTGTTTTTCACGCCCATCATTATAGCAGTTTCACGGCGCATGCTCAGGGCAAAACTGCCCGCCATGACGGCAAGCAGTGTCAACATCCATAATACCAGTACCAACGCCAGCCCTCTTTGTCTGTTCAAACGAATTCCTCTAAGGTTGTGTCTGAGGCACGGGTTGTGCGGAAAAATTGGCAATTTTAAGCGCAATGATCATCTCCGGCCAAAACATTTCCTGGGTTCGCGCAATCGATATTTTAACCAAATTGGGCATTTTTCTCCGGTCGAGCCAGGTGTCCTGCCAGAATCCGGCGCCGGAATTTTCATCGAAGCCAAAATAAGCCAACTGAAAGTTCTGTACGTCATCGAGCAGAATTTCTTCTTCAGGTTCCCATAACTGGCCGTCCGCCGCAGTAAAAAAAGGCGTTATCGTGACCTTGATGACATTTTTTCCGTCCTGCTCGGCCCATTCGATGTTGAATAACTGAAGGCCGGGGCGACCCGCGCTGGCGGGAAAAGCCGATACGAACTGCAAGGTGTTGGATGTGCCCTGGAAAGCGAAGTCGCTGGCTGGAACTTCAAAAGCGGAAAATTTTTTGTCGCCTGAGCTGTCTTTCCACAAAGGCCTCGCCGTTGCCAAATGGCGCTGAAAAAAATGATAAACCAGCGCCGACTCACTGACCTGTGCAATTTTATTTTCGCCCGCCTCCCAGCTTTGTGCACTGATCCGTAACGTGCTGAACAGCAGCACCACGATGATGCTCAACAAGGTCATGCCCAACATGACTTCGATCAGGGTGAACCCGTACAGGTTATTTTTAGGCATCAGGACGGGATATTGACCAGTTTCAGCGTCGTCAATTCAACAAGCCTTGGTTCGGCGCCGCCTTCGCTCCAACTGACGCTGACTTCCACCTGCATCAAACCGATACCGGGCGCCAGTGTATCGGCTGGGACATCGGCGATCTGAAAAGGGCTCACGGTAACCTGCCAGGCGTAGGTATCGTTTTCCATGCCGGTGCTTTGACCGGCCTGAAGCGGAGTTTCGACACCGGTTCCGGCCAGTAAGGATTCGGCAATCTGTACCGCCGTGGTATAACCGTCAGCGACGATAGCGGTACGCACACCGCCGGAAAAAATCCTGAGCAAAATGCCCAGCGCCAGAGCCAGAATGGCAAACGCGACCAGAATTTCAAGCAGTGAAAAGCCTTTTTCTTTACGCATTGGCAAGTTTGACCTGGCCGGTCAGCCAATTGATGTCGATACGCCAGATGAATGCTCCCCGTTCCAGGGTAAGCCTGCCACCGGTCGAGGAGCCGTCGGGAAAAAACCGCACACCGGCCTGACCGGAACCGCTGGTTTCGGTCTGTGCTGTGACTAAAGTCACCTCGACATCGTCAGGAAGGTGGTAAATACGGTCGCGGCCACTGATTTGATAAATATTTTCGGCAAAGTCAATGGTCACTGTGGTTTCCTCGCGCAGCATCAGCGCCTGCCCTCTGGCGTAACGCAATGCCGATACCATATCACGGGCTGCCGCCCTGATTTCGGTGCTGCCTTGGCCGGATGACAATTTGATACCGACCACGGAAAACCCCAGCACCATGACAAAAAGCACCACCGCCAGCTCGATCAGGGTAAAGCCCAGGCTTTTGTGCATCGGTTCAATTATTCCCAGTTGTTGATATCCTGAGCCTCGCCTTCGCCGCCTTCTCTTTCATCATTGCCCAATGAGTACAAGTCAAAAGCGCCATGTTCGCCCGGTGTGACATAGTGATAAGCTTGCTGCCAGGGGTCCAGCGGGATTTTGGCTTTACGCAGATAGGGGCCGTTCCAGCGATTGACATCAGCCGGTTTTTCGACCAGTGCATCCAAACCCTGCTCGGTCGTAGGATAGCGACCGACATCAAGTTTATACATATCGAGTGACGCGGCCAGATCTTCGATTTGTACCTTGGCCGCCTTGGTTTTAGAGGTGCCCATGTGTTTCATGACCTGCGGTCCGACAATACCGGCGAGCATCGCAATAATGCCGAGCACCACCAATAATTCCAGCAAAGTAAAGCCTGTTTGTGTGCGTTTTTGTTGTTTCATAATCAATTTTTACCTTAAAAAGCCAAATCGTTAACACTTAAAATAGCCAATAAAATGGAGACGATGATACCTGCTATCATCAGCCCCAAAGAAATAATCAGCACCGGTTCCAGCAATGCCAGCATACGCTGTATCGAAACCCGTAATTGTTTGTCGTAAATGCCCGCGATACGCAGCAGCATTTCTTCCAGACGCCCGGTTTCCTCGCCCATTCTGATCATTTGCATGGCCATTTTGGGCAGCATGGCCTTTTCGAACAAGGCGTCGGACATATGCCGTCCCTGCTTGAGCTGCTCTTCGGCATCCTCGATCGCAGCCGCCAGCACACCATTCGATACTGTTTCCCGGACAATGCCGAGAGCGTTGAGAATGGCGACGCCGTTACCCAGCAAAGTACCCAGGGTGCGGGTGATATTGGCGGTTTCCATGTTCAGGATAATGGTGCCGACTACCGGCATGGCCAAAAACCGGCCGTCCCACACTTTTCGCGTTACCGGGTCGTTTAACTGAATACTCATGAAACTACTGACGGCAATGCCTGTCAGCGCCAAAATCCACCAGTAAGCGCGCAGCCATTCAGCCAGACCGACCACAATTTGTGTCGATACCGGCAATGCCTGGCCCGCGCTTTCAAACATTTCGGTAAATTGCGGCACGACAAAAGTCAGCATGACAAACAACGATGCCAGCGACATGATCAATAAAATCGTCGGATAAATCAATGCGGTGCTGACGGTATCTTTCAGTTCCCGGGAACGTTCGAGATACTCCGACAATCTCACCAGAACAGTGCCGAGGCTGCCGCCCGCTTCACCTGCACGAATCATGTTCAGATAAAATTTTGAAAACACGCCGCCCTGATTGGCCAGCGCATCAGCCAGGGTTGAACCGCCTTTTACTTTTTCCAGGATACGCCCGATCATGCTGTTGAGTTTTTCGTTATCGGACGCCACTTCCATCAATACCGTCAACGAGCGGTCCAAAGGCAGTCCCGAGTCCAGTAAAGTGGCCAATTCGCCGGTGAACAACGCCAGGTCTTTTTGCGACAGGCGTAGCTGTTTGGTGCCCAGGGGAATACCCAGAAAAGTCCGGCCCCGGGAAGGCGATACCTGAATCGGAATATAACCTTCCGACTGCAAATCTGCGATCAGAGTCCTGTCATCGGGCGCATCACGAAAGCCCTCTTCAATTTCGCCGTTGCTGCTAACGGCTTTATAGGCGAACAAGGACATCAGGATTCCGTCGTGACGCGCAGGACTTCTTCCAGTGTCGTGAAGCCCTGCAAGGCTTTGCCGACACCATCATCATGCATGGTTTGCATACCTTCTGCGATAGCCAGTCTTTGAATCTCGCCGGCATCGGCATGGGTCATGATTATTTTACGGATAGTGTCGGTCATAATCAAAAACTCAAGGATAGCCATACGCCCGCGATAACCCAAGCCGCCGCATTCCTTGCAGCCTGTCGCTTTATGCAGGGCAATAGCGCCTTCGGGCTGAAACCGCCGCAAGTGCATTTCATTGATGACGGCAGCCGATGGGCTGTATCGCTCTTTGCAATGCGGGCAAAGTTTTCGTACCAGGCGCTGCGCCACAATGCCGTTGACGGTCGAAGTCAGCAAATATTCTTCCAGGCCCATATCCAGCAAACGGGTGATACCGCCCGCAGCATCGTTGGTATGCAGGGTGGATAACACCAAATGGCCGGTTAATGCCGATTGTACGGCGATTCTGGCGGTTTCGAGGTCGCGCATTTCGCCGATCATGATGACATCCGGGTCTTGCCGGACGATAGACCTGAGCGCGGTGGCAAAATTCAAACCAATTTGCGGTTTGGCCTGAATCTGATTGATGCCTTCCAACTGGTATTCAACCGGATCTTCAACGGTAATGATTTTGCGCTCTGAAGTATTGAGCTGCTTCAATGCTGTATAAAGCGTCGTGGACTTACCACTACCGGTCGGCCCGGTAATCAGGATGATGCCATGCGGCTGCGCCAGCACTTCGATAAAATTCCGATAGTGCTGGCCGACAAAACCCAGCGACGTGAAATCCAGTACCGTCGCTTCCTTGTCGAGCAAGCGTATCACCACGCTTTCACCATAGAGTGTTGGAATCGTCGATACCCGCAAGTCCAGTTCCTTGCCCAGCATCTGTATTTTAATACGACCGTCTTGCGGCAGGCGGCGCTCGGCGATGTTGAGCTTAGCCATGATTTTGATTCGGGACAAAACCGCAGCGGTAGAGGTGACCGGCGGTGCATTGATGTCCTGCAACACGCCGTCGATACGCAGGCGCACTTTTAATTTCTGCTCGAAAGGCTCGATGTGAATATCCGAGGCCCGGCTTTCAATGGCGCGCTGCATGATCAAATTGACCATTTTGATAACGGGCGCTTCACTGGCCATATCTTTCAAATGTGCAAGGTCTTCCTCGCCGATTTCATCGGTATCGAAGTTGGCCATGACCTGGTCCATTTGCGACTTGCCTTCTCCGTATTGTGCTTCCAATGCGGCATCGATTTCGGTTTGCAAGCCAACTTTAGCCACAATGTTCTTGCCGGTCGCCAATTTCAGCGCCGCCAAAGACGAGTGGTCTTCAGGATCCATTACCGCGACTTCGATAGTATCGGCGGCATCAGCCAAACCAATGATGTGGTTTTGTTTTAAAAACCGTAACGAAACCGTCGGCGGCAAAGGCGCCTCCAGCGGATAATGGTCAGGGCCGACTTTTTCCAGCGCATGCGTCAGCGCGAACGCTTCGGCAATGTCCGCTTCCGAGCACATGCCCAATTTGACCAGTAACTGCGGCACCGTTTCAATGACCGTTGACTGCCGTAGCCGTTCAATTTTTTTAAGCTCGGGATCTGACAGTTTTTCCTGGTCGGACAATAACTTGAGAAAAGTTTGATAACCCGGTGTTGGCTTTAAAAGTGCTGAGTCCATGTTTTGATAGGTTTTCAATGCGCGAAAATGGGAGTTATAGATTGAAAAGAGTTACAAGGCTTCAAATACCGTGTTAATCTGGTCTGAGTTTATTTTTCAGGGTACGATTCAAGAAACACTGTCATGAATACAACCCGGTCTCTCCCGCGACCGCTTTCAGTCTGGCTGTTTACCGATAATAAACCGGGACACCGCAATCAGTTGGAGGGCTTGCTTGGCGCATTGGCGGCCAGACGGCCCGTTATCTGCACCTGGATGCCGCTGGACAAATTCAGTCGTTCAACAGCAGCCATCCTGAAGGCGGGTTATCGGTCGCAAGGTCCTGATTTCATTTTCGGCGCAGGGCACAGCACCCATAAATATTTACTGTTGGGCAAGCTGCTGACGGGTGCCAAAAGCATTGTGCTGATGAAGCCCTCTCTGCCGTTGAGCTGGTTTGATCTGGCCTTGATCCCTGCACATGACGGTATTTCAAAAGGTGATAATAGCATAATCACCCAAGGCGTAATTAACAAAATAAAACCGTCCACGCGCCAGGATCGAACCAAGGGGCTTTTCCTTATTGGCGGGCCCTCCGGACATTATGGCTGGGATAGCCCGGCACTGGCCTTGCAGATTGCAACGCTGGTCGAATCACAACCTGAAGTGACCTGGCAACTGACCACCTCCCGGCGCACGCCCGCCGCTTTTATCGACCACTTGAACAGGCTCGAAATCCTGCTCAAACTGACACGCCACACCGAAACGTCCGGTGATTGGCTGCCCGAACAATTGGCGCTATCCGGTCAGGTTTGGGTTACCGAGGACAGCGTGTCGATGCTCTATGAAGCCTTGACCTCGGGCGCGCAGACCGGTTTGCTCGAAATACCCCGTCTGAAATCCGGCAGGCTACAGCGCGGCATTGAAAACCTGCTTGAAGCAAACAGGCTTTGCCGTTACCGGGACTGGCTTGAAACCCGGCAAATGACGTCAGCGCCAACACCTTTACATGAAGCGCAGCGCTGCGCCGATCTGATTCTGAGTTATTTTGACCGTGACAACTAAACCTTTGACCATCCTGCAAGTTCTGCCCGCCCTTGATGGCGGCGGTGTCGAGAAAGGCACTTTGGAAATTGCCCGTTTTCTGGTGCAACAGGGCCACCGTTCGCTTGTTGTTGCCGCAGGTGGCCGACTGGTCGAACAACTGGTCGCCGAGGGCAGTGAATTCATTCAGGCCGACATCGGCGCCAAGCAACTTTCGACCGTGCGCTGTATTTTCCGGTTCAGACGCTTGTTACAGACGCTTCGGCCCGATATTGTGCATGCGCGTTCAAGGCTTCCGGCCTGGGTTTGTCATCTGGCCCGGCAGACACTGCCGAAATCCGAACGTCCGCACTGGGTCACGACGTTTCACGGACAACATTCGGTCAATCGTTACAGCGCTATCATGGCCAGCGGCGAACGCGTGATCACGGTATCGGATTACATGCGAGGGCATATCTTAAAAGCCTATCCCGCTGTCGATCAGGACAAAATCACCGTGATTCATCGAGGTGTCGATAGTACGCTCTATAATCCCGTTTATCGACCGGACGAAGCGTGGTTGCAGCGCTGGTTTGAGCACTATCCCCACACCCGCGACACTGCCTTGCTGACACTGCCGGGCCGACTGACGCGGCGCAAAGGTATTGAAGATTTTATTCAGATCATGGCAGGGTTATGCCGCGCCAAAGCAGCCGTTCACGGCTTGATCGTCGGTGAAGCCCATCCCAGACAAGCCGCGTATCGACAGGAATTGCAAAATTTGATTTCAGCGCACGGCCTCGATCAACACGTCACTTTAACCGGACACCGAAGCGATCTGCACAATATTTTGGCGTTATCGAGCGCCGTATTGTCTTTGTCCAAAGCGCCGGAAGCTTTTGGCCGAACCACGCTCGAAGCGCTCAGCCTGGGTATTCCCGTGATAGGTTACGATCATGGCGGCGTCGCCGAGCAATTGAATGTGCTCTACCCTGAAGGCAAGGTGGCGGTGGGTGACATCGGGCAAGCCCTGGGTGTATTGGAAAAATTGTTGGCGGGCGGTATGCGTCCGGTTAAAGCCAATACCGCGTTTACCCTGGATGATATGTGTGCAAAAACCGTGGCAGTCTATCAGTCGCTTACCTAAGCACCAATATTTGACTGTTTGAATATGTCTGTTGTAAACGGTACAGTGGATGTTCAGAAAACGCACACGGCTCGTTTGGCCGAGTGCGATACCTTGAATTCTGGTAACGGGTCGAGTTAAAAGTCTAAATCAAAATCATCGATATCGCCGAACTCTTCTTTCAATCGGCGTTTTTCCCAGTAAAGCTCAATTTTTCTACGGGCATCGACTTTATCATAGGTTGAGCGGGCTTTTTTTTCAGACAATACACTGTCGGAATCATCGACACTGCCATCCACATCGTCGTTTTCTTCATAATCGATGTCTTCCGATAATACATCAGGTGAAGATTTTGCCATACACAAACTCCTATCTTAAAAAAATTGCTTTTTATCGTGATACTTTTTAAAAGTAAAGTTAATTTTTTAGACCAAGGTACGACAGATAAAATCCCTAGCGGTAAGCTTGTGTTCACCGTAACATCGCTCACTCCGCCAGGAAGAAAATGCTAAACTGCTTGCATAGGTTGACATAGCTTAAAAACAAACCATGTTTACCCTGATTTTCTTCGTGGCATGACCTCGGTATTATCCTCAATCATGTTTAAAAAATTACTGCACAAATGGCAGTCTGCCGCTGTTATCGGGGAAGGCTTGCACCCGGGATTATTGGAAAAATGTTACCGGGAGAAGGTTGAAGATAAGCAAATAGACTACGACCCGGCTCAAATCGAGGCGTTAAAAGCATTGCAAAAGCTGCTGGAAAAACTGCTGATCGATAATGCGCAGCGGCAAAAGACCGGATTCAACAAAAGCCGCGCGGCCTTACTGCGTCAAAGCCGGAATTTGTATCTTTTCGGGGGAGTGGGCTTTGGCAAATCCATGTTGATGGACTTGTTTTACGAAAATTGTCCCATTGAAAAAAAACGCCGCGTCCATTTTCACACCTTTATGCTGGAAGTGCATGAGTTTTCTCATCACTGGCGAAAAACCGGCAACGGCGATGTCATTTTGGCGCTGGCTGAAGCCATCAATAAACAGGCGTCATTGCTTTGCTTCGACGAATTCCATGTCATCGATGTCGCCAATGCAGTCATTCTGGACAGGTTGTTCAGACGATTGTATGAATTGGGTACGGTGATTGTATCGACATCCAACCGTCATCCTGACGATTTGTATCAGGGCGGAATTACCCCCGAGCTGTTCCAGGCATTCATTGAAAGGTTAAAAGAAGTTTCGGATATTGTCGAATTAACCGCTGAAAAAGACTATCGGCTCATTCACGTTAAAATTGCCAATACCGTCTATAATACTCCGATTACTCCCGAAACTCGTGCGATTATGGAAAACCGGTATCGGGAACTGGCTCATTGTGTGCAATTAAAGCCGTGCGTTGTGACTGTGCTGGGACGGGAAATAACATTGGCCGCAGCACACGGCGATGTCGCCTTGTCATCTTTTAAGGCATTGTGCGAAGCGCCTTTGGGACCTGCCGATTATCTAAAACTCACCGGATTGTTCAAAACATTGATATTGACCGATATTCCAAGGCTTCGGGCCGATAATCACGATGAAGCCAAACGTTTTTCAACGCTGATCGATGCTTTGTATTTCCATAACGTAGTCTTGATTTGCAGCGCCGAAGCGCCGCCTAAGGAATTGTTCGACTCGGAAATCAACGCGTTTTTTCTCAAACGCACGGTGTCAAGACTGATCGAAATGCAGTCGGAGCAATACCTTAACCGAACACGGTAAAGCGGCAATAGGAGCTATTGTCAAATGAGGCTGTGTAAATTTCGATGGCTAAATGCGACAATATAAAAACCCATTGTGCCGTTTTTCTAATGGCACGTTTTACTTAAAATACTAGTTACAGAAACCATGAAAGCTGTTAAACAAAACTTGCTGATTTTATTAGGCCTTGGAATCATGGCGCTGAATCTTTCCCCGGTTTTTGCGCAGAACCAGCCGTTGAGTTTAAAGTCATCCGCAGCGCTTGTGCTCGATCAGAAAACCGGCCTCGTTTTGTATGAGAAAAACGCGCAAAAAGTTGTACCTATCGCGTCCATCACCAAACTGATGACCGCCATGGTGCTCCTGGATTCAAAACCCGATAAAGCCGGAACCATCACCATTGCCAAAGCGGATATCGATACTTTACGCGGCAGCCGTTCACGTTTGCCGGTCGGCACTTCGCTGTCACTTCGGGAAATGTTGCGGCTGGCGCTGATGTCATCGGAAAATAGGGCGGCTTCGGCGTTGTCGAGAAATTTTCCGGGCGGCAAGGCGGCTTTTGTCAAGGCCATGAATCGTAAGGCGCGCGCGCTTGGCATGACACATTCGCATTTTCGTGACCCGACCGGTTTGTACAGGGAAAATGTATCCACCGCGCGCGATTTGGCCCGTCTGGTTTCCGCCGCCGCCAAATACCCGTTGATACGGCAATTGACGACGACAAAATCTTATCGGCAAAAGGTCGGACGAAAAATTGTGAAATTCAATAACACCAATATTCTGACCAAAAATCCGCAATGGAAAATCGGATTGTCGAAGACCGGTTTCATCAATGAATCGGGGAAATGTTTGGTCATGCAAACCTGGCTTAACAATCGGCCGGTGATCATCGTGTTGCTTGACTCTTGGGGTGTATTGACACCGGTAGGCGATTCAAACCGCATCAAACATTGGCTCGACACCGTTTCCGCCTCGGTTTATCAAGGGCAGGGATAAGGTGTCGGACATGCCGTCAGCTTAATCCGATGTCACATAAAGGAGCCGTATTCCGTATCGTTTGGCTGGCCATGGCGTTATCGCTCAATGCCTGTCAGACGGCGCCGACACGTCAGTCACAGGCGGGGTCAGACGCTACCTTGAGGCATCGGTTCGCATTGGAAAAAAATCAATCGCTGATAGGTGGGGCGGCTGAGATCGAAATTGAGGGTCAGGACTCGCTCGCCGTGATTGGCCGGGCTTTCGGTTTGGGTTTTGATGAAATCAGCCGGGCCAATTCCGGGCTGGATCCCTGGATTCCGGAGCCCGGCCGGATTGCCCGGTTGCCATTGCAATTCATTCTGCCGGATGCCCCGCATAAAGGCATTGTGCTCAATCTGGCGGCCAAGCGCCTTTTTTATTATCCCAAAGCCGCCTCGGGCAGCGTATTGACTTATCCGGTCGGTATCGGCAGACAAGGCTGGGAAACACCGCTCGGAAGGACGCGTATTGCCGCAAAAAAAGCGCATCCTAGTTGGACGGTGCCTGCGTCGGTTCGCCGTGAACATGCAAAAAAAGGCGATCCGCTTCCCAGAATAGTTGCCGCAGGACCCAATAACCCGCTGGGCGATTACGCCCTGCGTCTGGACATTGCCGGTTATTTGATTCATGGCACCAACAAACCTTATGGCGTGGGCATGGAGGTCAGTCATGGCTGCATTCGACTGTATCCTGAGGATATTGCCAGACTGTATCAGCAAACACCGGTTGGAACACAGGTTTTGCTCGTCAATCAACCTTATTTAACGGCCTGGAAAGACGATCAATTGTATTTACAAGCTTATCGGTCCACGCATAAAAATACAAAACAAAGACAACGTGTGCTGCGCGATTTTTTGCTTCGGCTCAAACGTATCGAACGCAAGAATAAGCAGGCAGTGGACTGGGGTCGTGTTAAGACAACTTTGGCCCGCGCCGACGGCATTCCGACAGCGATTCTTATGAACCGTTTCGCGCAAATCGTGCCGCCGCGCGTGGTTCATCCGCCGCAGCTTTTTGATGAAGTGGTGCCTGAAGACCTGACTGCCGATTCCTGGAAACTTTGGGTGCAGAACTTTCCGGACGAAAAACAGGCACTGCGTCTTTCAGCCATGCTGAATCATCAGGGACCGCCCATTCCGGCGCATACACTGGATTTGGACGATACCTTTACGGTAGTAGCGGGCCCTTTCAAAGGTGAAGATGAGGCAAAGTCGGCCGCCCGGAGGATTCGTCTGGATTTTTCCCTGACGCCTCGATTAATCGAGCCCGGCCAAACTTTTGACGACAACAAGAGTGCCAAGGGCTTGCTGGCACATTTTCGCGCCCTTTTCGAATAGCAGGTTGTATGCATCAAGAAGCCATCATTGCCTTATCAGCTATTGGTTTAATCGCCAGTTTTTGCCAATGGTTTGCCTGGTGGGTCAAGCTACCGGCGATTTTGTTTCTGTTGCTGGCCGGTATCATTATGGGGCCGTTGACCGGTTGGTTGCATCCGGATCAACTGTTCGGTGACTTACTGTTTCCGATGGTTTCGTTAGCGGTTGCAGTCATTCTGTTTGAAGGCAGTCTGACACTCCGGTTCGAGGATATTCGGGGACTGCAAAAAGTTGTCAGAAACCTGCTTACCATCGGTGTGCTGATTGTTTTACTGGTTACTACGTTGGCCACGCGCTATTTTCTTGAATTTCCCTGGAAGTTGTCCTTGCTGTTTGGCGCTTTGATGGTAGTGACGGGCCCGACGGTGATTGTGCCCATTTTACGCACCGTTCGGCCTAACGCCGCAATTGCCAATATTTTGCGCTGGGAAGGCATTGTGATCGATCCGCTCGGAGCCATTCTGGCGGTACTGGTGTTTGAGTTTATCATGTCCGGTCAACTCAGTGGTCAGGATGCCGTGGGGCATACTATCCTAATTTTCGGCAAGACTCTGGCCATAGGCTTGGCTTTGGGCGCGGTGTTAGGCTACGGCTTCGGATTGGTGTTACGTCATTATTTGATGCCCGAATACCTGCACAACGTCTCGGCATTGACATTGGTGTTTACCGCATTTGCGTTAGCCAACCATATTTCCGATGAATCCGGCCTGCTGACGGTTACCGTGATGGGGCTTTGGTTGGCCAATATGAAAGGCGTTGTTGTGGAAGACATTCTCGATTTCAAGGAAAGCCTGAGCGTTCTTTTGATTTCGGGTTTGTTCATTATTCTCGCTGCCCGGCTCGATTTTGCCCAGTTCGAGCCGTTCGGGATTAATATCATCGGCATATTTTTAGCCATACAATTCATTGGTAGGCCCCTTAAAGTCTGGGTATCAACCTGGGGCGCGGCATTGACATGGCAGGAAAAAGTATTGATTGCCTGGATCGGGCCGCGCGGGATTGTGGCGGCGGCGGTCAGTGCCCTGTTTGCCATCCGGTTGCAGGAAGCGGGTTTTCAGCAGGCACCGTTGCTGGTGCCGATGGCGTTTACAATTATTATCGGAACCGTGCTGCTGCAAAGCGCTACTGCCAAATTTATCGCGAATAAGCTGGGCGTATCCGAACCCGATGACAAAGGCGTACTCATTATTGGAGCGAACATTGTCGCACGGGCATTGGCACAAGCTTTAAAAGATCAGGGTTTTCGAGTTCGCTTGACGGATGCTAACTGGGATTTAGTGATGAGCGCGCGCATGGAAGGGCTGGATGCCTATTATGGCAAGGCTGTCTCCGAACATGCCGACCGGCATTTGGATCTGGTAGGCCTAGGACAAGTCATGGCGCTGACTCCGCAGCATGATTTCAACGAGTTGTCGTGTTTACGCTACCGTGCTGAATTCGGCAGTCAGCATTGTTACTTTATCTCAACCAATCCCGCCAAAAATAACGGTGAAGTCATATCCCGGATAAAATCCAATGCCCGTATTCATACTTTGTTCGGCAATAAAATTACTTATGCCAAAATCGCCAGTCTGCTCGGACAAGACGCCAAAATTCGGCAAACCAAACTAACGGAAAATTTCGGCTTTGGAGCTTATCAGGCCCAATATGGACGGCGCTCCATTTTGTTGTTCGCGATAACCGGCCGCCGTACCTTGCGCTTTTTTGTTGAAGGCCAAACACTTAATCCGGAACCGGGCTGGACACTGGTCGCGCTGGTGCAGGAACATGACGCAACGCCAACCGAAACCAATCCAGAGCACGGCTGAGAGCTTTTCGGGTCGGCATTATTGGTCGTCAAATATCTGAAATAGCATGGCTTTAATGTTTTCGGGGGCAAACGGTTTGTCGAATATTGCCGACACACCTGCCTGTTGCACATTGTTCAGCCGGGTTTCGTCGTTTTCACTGGTTACCATTAAAATCGGTATAAAGGGATTTTGCATACGCGTGCGAATGGTCTCGATCAACTCTTGGCCGTCCATTTCGGGCATATTCAAATCAGTGACGATCAAATCAAACGCGTCCTGGTCCTGACAGAATAATTCAAGGGCTTCCTTGCCATTGGTGGCGGTCGTTATCGAGTTGATTCCGAGATTATTGAACGTCCGCATAACATGTTTACGCGACATCGAGCTGTCATCGACCACCAGTACGCGTAGCGCATCCACATTGTAATTTTCCAAAACAATTTCTTCAGGTTCGATGAATTCGAGCGTTGTGCGTAAAGCACGCCTTAAATCTTGATGATTGAAGGGTTTGGGCAAAATAGCCACGACTCCGGCCTGACGAATGGGATTCAGTGCCGAAAACCGGGTTTCACTGGAAATCAGCATAAAAGGAATGTCACACAAACCCTCGGTTTCCTTCAGTTTTATCACCAGCTCGGTGGCCGTCATATCCGGTAAATACAGGCTGCTGATAATCAAATCGGGTTGATAGGCTCTGAGCATCTGTAACGCGGATTGGCCCGATGAAGCGCCTTCAACATCGGCGACGCCTTCTTCCTTGAGGTGCTGAATAATCACCTTGAGCTGCATGAGGGAAGGCTCTATCAATAAAATGGATAAATTAGCAATATTCATTAGCGGCCAGAGCTGTTTTTTGTTGTCGATGACACATACAAGTTAAATTTGGCATGATTTTTAATTACTTGAATTCAATAGCATAGGCCGTAGGTATTACATTTGTTAAATGTTGGGTTAAAATTTGAGCGAAAGTCCAGTTATTCTGTGTGATGGATAGTTTATAGATTACCGGATTTTCCGGGCAAACGCTAACGTCCGCATAAAAGCTCATGTAGGGCGCAATAACCAACGGACATTGCGCCGTATTCAGTGAGCGTGTCCGCACAGTTCGGTTACGAGGCCTTTAGTCTGAGACGCTTTTCCAGTTCGGTTTTGATAAATGAGTCGTAATGACGCCGCAAAACCGAGTCGGTTGGGCGTGGATAAAACTCGGCTTCAATTTTCGAGCGCAAATGCGTTAAATAATGCCGTCTGAGTACCGAATCCTGCGGTATTTTTCCGGGCGTTTCTATTTGTACAACAGAGGCGGGTTTTGCTTCGGCAATAGTATTTCGCTCGGCAGGCGTTTTGGGGATTTCCAGCAGAGCTTTGACGCGGGCGTCGTAATGACGCTTTAACACCGAATCGGTCGGATAAGGATTGGTCAATGCGGCTTTTTCA
The DNA here is from genome assembly GCA_002843155.1 of Gammaproteobacteria bacterium HGW-Gammaproteobacteria-3. GTDB lineage: Bacteria > Pseudomonadota > Gammaproteobacteria > Methylococcales > Methylomonadaceae > PGZD01. Next base: position 3,156 of record PGZD01000010.1, on the reverse strand, counting down.
GCGGCAAGTTGCGTCAGATAATGCCGCCTGAGCACCGAGTCTTCGGGGAGAGCGGCTTTTTTGTCAGCGCTCGGCGCAGCTTTTGTCGGCGTTAGGGTGGTTGCGGAAACAGATTTTTCCGCTGTTTGAAAAGCTTGCTCGTAATGAGCCAGGCCGCGAAAAAGGCGGTCAATATCCTCATCCCGGCGCTTGAAGCCACGCCAGATAACAGCGGGCATCACCATGCCCAGCAAGGAGAATATCGCAGAGACGAAAGCCCATTCGATAAATTGCTGTTTGAACAGATAATAGGCCCATCCGGCGAAGCCGATAAAAACGGCCAGACCGAAAAGGACTTGAATAATAAACCGAAAGCTGTATATAAAAGAACGCTTTCTTTCGACTGTGAACAGATCGAATTTGGCTTGTTTCAAATTGTCGAAAAGCGTTTTGTCAGGAGTTTGATGCTTCATCAGATCAAACTCTTCGAGACAATGTTTAAGCCGCGTTCTGCGTAATGCGTTACTTTCAATAATCAGAATGGTGAATACAAGCGTTGTTAATGCCGCGACCAGAGTCACTACAATTTCTAATGCGATCATAACGCCCCCTTTATTTTAGTAATTGAGAACAGGTGTTTGAACAATTGGCAGCAATTATCGGAACATTGCATTCTTGACGCATTTCTTTTTTACTCTTGTTATTGAAATTTGTAAACTTTTCTGAGAATTTCAGCTAAAAGCCAAGCTTGATGTCGCTTCTGCGCCGTTAAGCGCTTGAGTGTTTAATGGACTTCTTTTACCTCATTACCGGCGCTCAGAGCCGATCAATCAAAGTTTGCATGTTACAATAAAATTTCATTTAAAAATATTTACCCGAAGGTTAGTCAATATGCCCATAGCACTTCCTGTTCTTGAACAAGTGGTCCGCGAAGCCGGATCGATTGCGTTGACGCATTTTAAAAATTTAAAACAACTGGAAATCACCAAAAAAAGTCCCAGAGACCTGGTGACCGAGGCTGATGTCGCCGTTGAAGCCTTTTTGAAGGACGCATTGACTAAAGCCTATCCACAGTACGGGTTTTGGGGCGAAGAGAGCGGCCAAAGCGACGATCAATCCAGTCGTTGGATAGTTGACCCGATTGATGGCACCCATTCGTTTACCAAAGGCCAGTATTTTTGGTCGATCAGCGTTGCCCTGGAAATCGAGGGAGAAATTATCGCCGGTGCTGTCTATGTGCCGACTGTCGATGATTATTATAGCGCCGCCAAAGGTCAGGGCGCCTGGCTGAATGGTCAGCCTATAACCGTGTCTGCCGAAACCCGTTTGGCCGATTCAATGATTGCGACCGGTTTCGCCTGTCTTCGCTCTTACTTGACCGACAACAATCTCGAACGTTTTTGCAGAATTGCCCAAAAAACCACCGGCCAGCGCCGCTTCGGTTCTGCGGCTATGGATATTTGTATGGTCGCGGACGGGCAGGTTGACGCTTTCTGGGAACAGGAATTAAACCTGTACGACGTTGCCGCCGGTGCTTTGATAGCGCAAGAAGCCGGAGCTACCGTTACAGACTTTAAAGGCAATCCCGGCATTTTTCCGAAACAGATTCTGGTGACCAACGGTAAACTGCTGGGGCAAATACTGCCGCTGATGTAGATTAATACTTCGCGCGGCCACATTTGTTTTAAGCTAACGTGCTGGTTTAGCCGATAGAGGCGTTGCCTACAGGGATGTAGGTAAGGGGCGTGAGCCAAGAGCGACGCTTTGCGAAAACAGTTACATAGTTCACTATCGCTAAGTTTTCGCGCCTTGCTCTCGACTGCCTGTTACCGACGCAGTCTACCGCTTACTTCCTTGTAAGTGTCGAACAAACCAGCTATGTCATAAAAGCCGCAAATATGACCGCGCGAAGTATAGGCGGTTTTATAGTTTGGGATTTGACGATGATGACAAGGGGTCTTCGTTTTGTATGCCGCCATCACGCGGTCTTTTGATGTCAATCTGAGTGTCGTCAGGAGCATCCATACCGAACAGGCTGCTGATTTTTTGCCAAAGAGTTTTCTCAAACTCCCGTTTGGGGAGTTCCACCGTGGTTTCGTGGGATATTTTTTCAAACGGTTTTGAGCCGGGTCTGAAGTCACCTTGAATGCCGACCAAATTGTCGCCTTCAAAGTATAAAGAGGCTTTTTTTTGCAGTCGGGCATCCCCCTCTTTTTGTTCCGAATAGATATAGTCCCAGCGCTCTTTGTGAAAGACATCAACCAGCATGGGTGAGCCCATGATATAGAGCACCTGACGTTTGTTCATGCCGGGACGCAGTTGGTCTATGATTTCCTGGTTGATGATATTGCCTTGTTGAATATCTATCTTGTAGACGCCGGGCAGATTTTCCATAATCGGTGTACAGGCGGCGAGAGTCAGACCGCCTGCCAGAAGGCCGGGATAAAAAAAAGACTTGTTCATGGAGCATCTATCAACTAAATAATGGCATGATACAGGATGTAAAATGATTATCCCAGTACGGCATCCATTTTCTTTTGGGATTCGTGGTTTTTAACAAGCACATGAATTGTTGTGTAGATTTGCCTGGCGAGATAAAAACAGTGCTGCATGTGTGCCTGTAAGATTAATGACCGGAGCGATTCAGGTTTAGACTTGAATATTCCATCGTTAATAGCACACAATTCTTTTTTTCGGGGCTATATTCAACAATACGAAAAAATCAATCGTTTTATATTTTTGTGCCGCTATGCTGGAAATTTGTGACTAATTAGAGAGCGAAAACACATGTCATCCAAAGCCGTTATTCTGATTATCGATGATGTCGTCGAGAATATTCAAGTTGCCATGAATGTTCTAAAAGAAGACAGTTATGACTTGTCATTTGCCACAAATGGCACGGAATCACTCGCCTTGATTGAAAATAATGCGTTTAAATTCGATCTGATTTTATTGTCCATCATAAGGTTAAAACCACCGGCTTCCAGCCGGTTAGCTTCAGCTGATAAAATGACACACTCTGAGGTGTGCGATGGACTACAGGTATTGCAGTTATACGGTTTTTCAAATTGAATACCATTTCCTGATTACCCATAAGCCTCAGCTAATTTGAGCAACCGCCCTGGCATGGGTGGCGTGTTCGCCGCAGCGATGAGAAACCTGGGCATGATGGCTTGC
>PGZD01000076.1 GCA_002843155.1 Gammaproteobacteria bacterium HGW-Gammaproteobacteria-3 | reverse complement strand
ATAGGGTTCTTTTTCATGGCACGATCTCCAGTCAGGGTAGGGCTCAGGTTCGACTAACCGAAGGGTCAAAAGTTGCTGAGACTTATGGGTAATCAGGTACCGAAAACCTTGCAAATGGGCATCATCGTTAACCATACCTGCATTAACGAAGGTTTGCGCCATATGCTTCCAGCGCCAGGGATTCATGTGCCCCATTTCCATTAAATCCGGCAATATCACCGTTTTCATGGCTTCGGCTTCAAATTCCAGATGCGCCCTTGATTTTGTCACTTGATATTTTTCTATCAATAAATCGATTATTTCCTGTGGATGTTCCATGGCATAGCGCCAGCCCTCGAGACTGGCTTTAAGAAAAGCTTTGACCCGCTCAGGATGTTGTGCAAGCTCTGTCTCGGTGGTGAACAGAATATCACTGTAAAAATCGACACCGTAATTGCGTGGATTCAACACTGTATAATCGACGCCTTGCTGTTCCAGAAAAAACGGCTCATTGCTGATATAGGCGTTAAAAGCGTCGGTTTTTCCTTCCACCAGATCTTGAATGTCATAACTGCTCTGCATGATGTGGATACGGCTCATGTCGATGCCTTCATTATTGAACATGGCAATAAAATCGGCATCAACCCTCCCTTCCATCATCATCACTTTTTTGTCCACCAAAGCATCCGGTGAAAAAATATGCGCGTCTTTACGCGCCAGCAATACCGAGGAAGAATGCTGAAAAATAGCCGCCAACGCCACCAGCGGCGCACCGCGCAAACGCTCAAGCAACAATTCGCTATTGGCTTCACCGTACTGGGCACGGCCCGACAGCACTTCCGATACCGGCAAGCGTCCCGGCGCGCCTGCATGAATAATGACGTCCAGGCCCGCTTTTTGATAATAACCTTTGGCAACAGCGGCGTAATAACCGGCAAATTGAAACTGATGATGCCAGCGTAACTGCATATGAATCGGCTCGGCCTGAACCGTCACCGAAAACAAGGCGCACAATAAAATCAGCGGAATGCGGGCGCTTTCAAGTCCAAGCTGTGTGTCAATCGGATGCGCCATGCTCACGGCCTCGTCAAGGAGGGAGATTCATCGGATATTTAAACCCCATTACGTTTATTCCGCCAGTAATTCTTGCAATTGCGTTTCCAGTTCGGGCGCATTGCCGAAAGCATACTGCCTTAAAATGCCTTGTTTATCGATCAGAATATGCGAGGGCGTACCTTTGAGATCGAACCGTTCGAAAGTCTCCGGGTGATATTCAAGCGCTTGCAGATACTCTCGCACGGCCTGACGAACCTTCTGTTGATAAGCCGAAGGCTGTCGGCTGAAATCGGTAATACGGGCCTCGACAAATTTTTCGATGTCTTGCTCATTAATAGCGGCTTTTTCGCGCCGGGTCACTTTATCCATCGCCAGTGGAAAAGGAATGCGATAGGAAAGCTTGCCGTCGTGCAAGGCACAGCGCTCATTCAAGGCATCAAACGTTGCACCGATGACGGCGCCGGTTGCCGCCAGAAGACGCAGATTTTCCAGATTGTTTTTATCGAAATCCTCAAACGCAGTGGCCAGGCCCAACACCGTAAGACCCTGCTCCGAATAACGTTCATGCCATTCTATAGCCTCTGGCAAAGCATACAAAAAACACCCGGGGCAGTTCACCTGAAATACCTCAACCAACACTACCTGCCCCAGTAATTGGTCAAAATTGACCGGCCCGCCCTGAACCCATTCGGATACCGCCAATAACGGCGCTTTTTGGCCCAACGCCGCTTTCATTCCGGCATCGCCTCGGTTGTTGCCAAAGTTCCTCTGCGGCGGTAAACCTTGGCTTTGCGCCTGGCTGTAAGTGTTTTGGCGGCGGCTTGCCCCATATGCGTTTCGCCGCGCTGATGGGCCAATTGAATCTGTTTTTCGCGTTCCATGAAACGGATTTTGCGTTGTGCGGAAATCTTGTCGTAGCAATACGGACAACTGACACCTTGCTGATATTTTTCACTGGCTTTATCGGCCTCGGTAATCGGCAGACGGCAGGCATTGCATTGATCGTAATTACCTTTTTCAAGTTGCAGGTTGACCGTGACCCGCTCATCAAAAACAAAGCACTCACCTTGCCAAAGGCTTTCCGCTTCAGGGACTTGTTCCAGATAGTTCAGGATACCGCCTTTTAAATGATAAACCTGGTCAAATCCCTGCGTTTTCAGAAAAGCCGTGGATTTTTCACAGCGAATCCCGCCGGTACAGAACATGGCCACTTTCTTGTGTTTTCCGGGATCGAGGTTTTCCCTGGCATAACGCGGAAATTCACGAAACGCTTGGGTTTCGGGGTTGATGGCGTTTTTAAAAGTCCCGACTTTGACTTCGTAGTCGTTACGGGTATCGAGCACCAATACCTCAGGATCCAGAATCAACCGATTCCAGTCCTTGGGCTCGACATAAGTACCCGCCACTTGATTGGGATCGATGCCCTCGACACCCAAAGTCACTATTTCCCGTTTGAGCTTTACCTTGGCGCGTTTAAACGGCACTTGACCGGTCAGCGATTCCTTGTATTCGATAGACTGCAAACGCGGGTCTTTGCGCAATTCAGCCAGCAAAACATCTATCGCCCGTCGGGAACCGGCCACGGTACCGTTAATGCCTTCCCGGGCCAGCAATAAAGTACCGCTCATATCGTTAGCCTGCATGAGGTTAAGTAACGGACGGCGTAGTTCCTGATAATTTTCCAGGGTAACGAATTTGTACAAGGCACAAACAACTATTTGCGGCATGACTGACTCCTGCTGCACAAGCCGGAACGTAAATCCGGAGCAAAAACGCCATTATACCGAATATTATTTACTTTAAACTGTGACAATTTTTGTGAACCCATAAAACGCGCCTAGCTCCATCACCTTCCCTTACTATATAATGTTGCTGATGATTATGCGCGCCGGGTACGGGTTGATGCTTGAAAATAGCGAGCAAACGCTTTGTTTGACAAGGATTTCAAGCCAACCATCGAGCTTTGGACAGACAACTTTTTTGCACGACAATAATGACTCCCGAACAATTCAAACAATTTGCCCGGCAAGGCTATAACCGCATCCCCATCAGCCGGGAAATTCTTGCCGACCTTGATACGCCTCTGAGCGCCTATTTAAAGCTGGCGAACGGCCCTTATTCTTACTTGTTTGAATCGGTGCACGGCGGTGAACAATGGGGGCGCTATTCCATCATCGGACTGCCTTGCCGGACCATCATCAAAATCACCGGTCATGAAATTCAGGTTGAAAAAAACGGTATCCGGCTGGAAACATTGAGCCATGACCGGCCTTTAGCCTGGATAGAATCTTTCAAGCAACGCTACAAAGTCCCAGACATCAAAAATGTGCCTCGTTTCAATGGTGGCCTGGTGGGGTATTTCGGTTATGAAACCATCGCTTATATCGAGCCGCGCCTGCAATCAACGGCTAAATCCGACCCGCTGGGAACACCCGATATCCTGCTCATGGTGTCCGAGGAAATGCTGGTATTCGACAACCTGTCCGGCAAACTGCTGCTGCTGACCCACGCCGACCCGGAACAGGACCATGCTTACGAAAACGCCATTATAAGGTTACAAAATCTCGCGGCGTGTTTGCGTGAACAAAAAGCGCGGCCGACAAGTCATAAAAATCCCAGGCAAGTCGATGAGTCGCATTTCGTTTCCGGCTTTACTCAACGAGGCTTTGAAGACGCGGTTGTAAAAGCCAAAAACTATATCGTCGAAGGCGACATCATGCAGGTGGTACTGTCGCAACGGCTGTCGATTCCGTGCAGCGCGGCGCCGCTCAACGTCTACCGGGCTTTGCGCTGTTTGAATCCATCGCCCTATATGTTCTATCTGGATCTTGACGATTTTCATATCGTCGGCTCGTCACCGGAAATACTGGTGCGTCTGGAAGACGACACCATTACCGTGCGCCCGATTGCCGGTACCCGGCCGCGCGGCGAGAGCCATGAACAAGATGTTGCCTTGGAGCAGGAGCTTTTGGCCGACCCCAAGGAATTGGCCGAACATTTGATGCTGATAGATCTTGGCCGCAACGATGCCGGTCGGGTTTCCCGCATCGGCAGCGTACAATTGACCGATAAAATGATTGTCGAACGCTACTCGCATGTCATGCACATCGTCTCCAATGTCACAGGGCAATTGCAACCGGGGAAAAATGCTTTCGACGTTCTGGCGGCGACTTTTCCGGCGGGCACCGTCAGCGGCGCGCCCAAAATCAGGGCCATGGAAATTATCGACGAACTGGAACCGGTCAAACGCGGCATTTATTCCGGCGCAGTCGGCTATATCGCCTGGTCGGGTAATTTAGATACCGCAATTGCGATCAGAACCGCCGTTATCAAAGATCAAATCTTGCATATACAAGCGGGCGCGGGCATTGTTCATGATTCCATCCCCCAAAACGAATGGGATGAAACCATGAATAAAGGCCGGGCAATTTTCCGCGCTGTCAGTATCGCCGAGCAAGGCCTGGAAGGAGAACCCTCATGAGCGCCATAAAAGTGGTCATGATCGATAATTACGACTCCTTCACCTACAACCTGGTGCAATATTTCGGCGAACTGGGCGCCGAAGTCCTGGTCGTGCGCAACGATGAAGTGACAATGGCGGACATCGAAAACAGGGCGCCCGACAAATTGGTCATTTCCCCCGGCCCCTGTACGCCCAAAGAAGCCGGCATTTCGGTTGCGGCCATACACCACTTTGCCGGGCGCTTGCCTATACTGGGCGTTTGTCTCGGCCATCAATGTATCGGCCATGCGTTTGGCGGTAAAATCGTCCATGCCAGAAACATCATGCACGGCAAAACCTCTCAGGTTTATCACCATAACCAAGGTGTTTTTACCGGCCTGAGCAACCCTTTTACCGCAACCCGCTACCATTCGCTGGTAATCGACCAGGATTCTTTACCCGAATGCCTGGAAATGACCGCCTGGACTCAGGACGAATCCGGTGCTATCGATGCAATCATGGGCGTGCGCCATAAAAACTTAAACATTGAAGGCGTACAGTTCCACCCTGAATCGATTCTGACCGAGCACGGACATGCGTTGTTAAAAAACTTTTTGACACGGTAAGTATCATGGAAATCATGCAGCAAACATTGCAAACATTGCTGGAAAAACACTCTCTCAGCGGCGAACAAATGCAGGCGGTCATGCGCCTGATCATGACCGGAGGCGCTACCGACGCCCAAATCGGAGGGTTTTTAATCGCCTTGCGCTGCAAAGGCGAAACGGTCGACGAAATAACGGCCGCCGCTCAAGTCATGCGGGAACTGGTCACCTGTGTCGAAGTAGACGGCGAACATATCATCGATACCTGCGGTACCGGTGGCGATGGCGCCAATACTTTCAATATTTCCACGACCTGTGCCTTTGTGGTGGCCGCTGCCGGTGGCCAGGTCGCCAAACACGGCAACCGTTCGGTTTCCAGCCGCTCCGGCAGCGCCGATGTGTTGGAAGCTGCAGGTGTCAACCTGGATTTAAGCGTTGAACAAGTCAGCCGTTGCGTCAATGAAATCGGTGTCGGTTTTTTATTCGCACCCAACTATCATGGCACCATGAAGCATAGCGTCGGGCCGAGAAAAGAAATGGGCGTGAGAACTCTGTTCAATTTACTCGGCCCCCTGGCCAACCCCGCTCAGGCGCCTAACCAGTTAATCGGCGTTTTTTCCCGAGAATGGCTCAGGCCGCTGGCGGAAGTATTGAAAAGATTGGGCAGCGATCATGTTCTGGTGGTTCATGCCGAAGACGGTCTCGATGAAATCAGTATTGCCGGGGCAACTTCGATAGCCGAACTGAAACACGGCAATATCAACTGTTATTCGATTACTCCCACGCAGTTCGGTTTCAAGCGTGGCAATCTGGCCGATTTGGCCGTCACCGACGCCCAATCCAGCCTGGGTCTGATGCGATCCGTGCTGGATAATCAACCGGGGCCTGCCCGGGACATCGTCGCGCTGAATGCAGGTGCGGCCATTTATGCAGCCAATCTCAGCGATAATTTGCAATTCGGCATACAAAAAGCCCAACAAGTCATTGCCAGCGGCGCCGCCAAAGCCAGGTTCGACGCCTTAATCGAATTTTCAAATGCACAAAAATAATTGACGCCCATGACCGACACTGCCGATATTTTACAAAAAATTCTCCACACCAAAGCCGAAGAAGTGGCACTGCGCAAACAAAGAATGCCCGTCGAAAACTTGCAGGAATTTGCCTGCGGTGTGGCAAGTCCACGCGGCTTCTATCAAGCGCTACAAAGCAAGGCATCCCTTCATAAACCTGCCATTATCGCTGAAATCAAAAAAGCCTCCCCCAGCCAGGGCGTTATCCGCGAAGACTTTAACCCGGTCGAAATCGGCCAGGATTACGCCATGAACGGCGCCGCCTGCCTTTCGGTGCTGACGGATAAAAACTATTTCCAAGGCTCGGAAGTGTACTTGCAAATGGTTCGGGAACGCTGCCCGTTGCCGGTATTGAGAAAAGACTTCCTGATCGATAGCTATCAAGTCTATGAAGCCAGAGCCTTGGGCGCTGATTGCATTTTACTCATCGTCGCTGCTTTAACCGACGAAGGCCTTAAGGATTTGGCCGACACCGCGATAAAACTGGGCATAGATGTATTGGTCGAAGTTCATGACGCTGCCGAACTGGAGCGGGCATTACAACTCGACACGCCGTTGATCGGCATCAACAACCGTAATCTGCGTACCTTTCAAACTTCGTTGCAAACCACGCTGACACTGATGAAAAACGTTCCATCCGACCGTCTTGTCATTACCGAAAGCGGCATTCATACACGGGAAGATGTACAACTGATGTTGGATAACGGTATCTACGCTTTTCTGGTAGGCGAAGCTTTTATGCGCGCCGAATTTCCCGGCCGGAAAATGCGTACGCTCTTTTCGCTGTAAACGACTTTGAAAGCAAGACAGGATGGGCTGAGGCGCGAAGTCCATCCTATAGCCCTGATAAAAGATAAAATGAATACGAGCAGGACGGAAAAATCCGGCCAATGTTAGAATCATCTTTTTTGACCCGAACTTGTCCATGCGATTAATGCGAGGATTGACGCATATAGAGCCTATGCGCTCTGGCTGCGTGCTGACCATCGGTAATTTTGACGGCGTACATCAGGGCCATCGCGCCGTTATTGAAAAACTCGCCCAAAGCGGCCGCAAAATGGGCTTGCCGGTGGTTGTGGTGATTTTCGAGCCGCAACCGCTTGAATATTTTCTTGGCGACAATGCGCCGTCGAGACTGACGCGCTTACGCGAAAAAGTCATCCAGTTAGCTTCACTGCCCGTTGATAACGTGCTGATAGTACCCTTTAATCAGTATTTGGCCAATTTAGACGCCGACACCTTCATCAACGACATTTTATTGAAAAAGCTGAATATCAAATATCTGGTTGTCGGTGATGATTTTCGTTTTGGTAAAGCCCGGCGCGGCAATTTCGCGCTGCTGAAAGAAAAAGGCCGCGAATTGGGTTTTAAAGTTGAAAATACCGAGTCTTATTTGCTGTCTGGGCTGCGCATCAGCAGCACTTTGATCAGGGATGCGCTGGAAGCGGGCAATCTGGAATTGGCCGCAACGATGCTGGGTCGCCCCTATTCGGTCTGTGGCCGGGTGGCGCATGGCGATAAAAGAGGCCGCACCCTCGGCTTCCCCACCGCCAATATCGAAATGTTCAGAAAAAATACACCGATAGAAGGCGTGTTCGCGGTTATTATGACCGGTATTGACGGGCTGAAAATACCGGGCGTCGCCAATGTCGGCACCCGACCTACTGTCGCGGGTAATGCCAGGGTCATCCTGGAAACGCATTTGTTTGATTTTAACCGGGATATTTACGGTCATTATGTGGAAGTGCATTTCCGGAAGAAAATAAGGGACGAAGTGCGTTTTCACTCATTGGAGGCGCTTAAAGCGCAGATTATCAAAGATGTCGCTGAAGCCAAAAAAATTTTTGCTGACTTGAAAGTTAATGACAATGGATTATAAAACTACACTGAATTTACCCAAAACAGACTTTCCGATGAAAGCCAATCTGCCGCAACGCGAGCCGGAACAGCTTAATATCTGGAACGAAACCGGACTGTATCAAAAAATCAGGGAGACATTCGCAGGGCGCCCACGCTTCATCCTGCATGACGGCCCGCCTTACGCCAACGGCCCCATTCATATCGGCCATGCGGTCAACAAAGTCTTAAAAGACATTATCATCAAAGCCAAAACCCTGGACGGTTTCGATGCACCTTATGTCCCCGGCTGGGATTGCCACGGTTTGCCCATCGAGTTAATGGTTGAAAAGAAAATCGGCAAAGCCGGCGTTAAAGTTTCCGCCGCAGATTTCCGTAAAGCCTGCCGGGATTATGCCGACAAGCAAGTTGCCCTGCAAAAAACAGAATTCATTCGATTAGGCGTACTGGGCGAGTGGGAGCATCCCTATCTGACCCTGGATTATAAATTCGAAGCCGATGTCGTGCGCGCTTTGGGCAAAATCAGCCATAACGGTCATTTAAGCAAAGGCGCAAAACCCGTACACTGGTGCACCGATTGCGGTTCGGCTCTGGCCGAGGCCGAAGTCGAATATGAAGATAAACAGTCAACGGCCATCGATGTGCGCTTCAAGGTCATCGACCCGGATCGATTTATGGCCAGTTGCCATCATGTGCCCGAACACAAAGGCGAAGGCCCGTTATCGGTGGTGATCTGGACCACGACCCCGTGGACGCTACCCGCAAATCAGGCCGTTGCCCTCAATCCCGAACTGGACTATGCCGTGGTGCAATGCCGGCACAACGGCCAACCGGAACGCCTGGTGCTGGCGGAAGCTTTGCTGAAAGACGCCATGCTGCGCTACCAAATCGAACACTACCGGGTCATCGCTTACTGCAAAGGCGAAGCTCTGGAAAACCAGCTTTTGCAGCATCCTTTTTATGATCGCCGCGTAGCTATCATTTTAGGCAACCATGTCACTACCGAAGCCGGTACCGGCGCCGTGCATACCGCGCCCGGGCATGGCCAGGACGACTATGTGGCCGGGCAAAAATACGGCTTGCCGGTAGACAATCCGGTCGGCGCCAATGGAGTCTTTCTGGCCAGCACCGAACTTTTTGCCGGGGAACATGTTTTTACCGCCAACGACCATGTTCTCGATGTTCTGGCCGAACGCCGCGCTTTGCTTCACAAGCAAGCCATTGTGCACAGCTATCCCCATTGCTGGCGTCATAAGACACCGATTATCTTCCGGGCGACCGCGCAATGGTTTATTACCATGGAAAAACAACATTTGCGCGCCCAGGCACTGGCTGCAATCAGCACCGTCAACTGGATACCCGATTGGGGCAAAGCACGTATCGAAGGCATGGTCAATGGGCGTCCGGACTGGTGTATTTCCCGTCAGCGCACCTGGGGCGTGCCGATTGCCTTGTTTATCGACAAGGAAACCGGCGCACTGCATCCACGAAGCGACGAGTTGATCGAGCAGGTCGCTTTAACTATCGAAGCACGGGGCATCGAAGCCTGGTTCGAACTGGATAAAACCGAATTACTGGGTAGCGAGGCCGACCATTACGAAAAAATGACCGACACGCTGGATGTCTGGTTTGATTCCGGCATAACTCATTTTGCCGTATTGAACCGGCGCGACTCGTTGGGTTTTCCGGCCGATTTATATCTGGAAGGTTCCGATCAACATCGCGGCTGGTTCCAGTCTTCATTGTTGACTTCGGTGGCAATGAACGACTGCGCGCCTTATAAAGCGGTTTTAACCCACGGTTTTACCGTCGATGCCGACGGTAAAAAAATGTCCAAATCCAGCGGCAATGTGGTGGCGCCCCAAACCATCATGAAAACCCTCGGCGCCGATGTCTTGAGGCTTTGGGTATCAGCCACCGATTACCGGGCTGAAATGACGGTATCGGATGAAATTTTAAAACGTATCGCCGATGTTTACCGGCGTTTGCGCAATACCGCGCGTTTCCTGCTGTCCAATCTGGACGGCTTCGATCCGGCTTTACATTCAGTCGAACCTGAGGCCATGCTGGCATTGGATAGATGGGTTGTGGATAGGGCTTATGGCCTCCAGCAAGAGCTGATAAGCGCTTATGAGAATTATCAGTTTCATCAAGTTTATCAAAAAGTCCATCACTTTTGCGCGGTGGACCTGGGCGGCTTTTATCTGGATATTATCAAAGACCGACAATATACCGCCAAATCCGACAGCTTGGCCCGCCGTTCCGCACAGACTGCGCTGTTTCATGTCGCCGAAGCTTTGACACGCTGGCTGGCGCCGATCATCAGCTATACAGCCGATGAAATCTGGCATTATCTTCCGGGCGAGCGCAGCCAATCGGTATTTCTTGAAACCTGGTACACCGGGCTGTTTACCCTGGATGCCGATACCGGGATGAACCGCAAATTCTGGGATACCATTATGCTGGTACGGGTTGCCGTCAGTAAAGAGCTGGAGCAAATGCGCAAACAAGGCGTTATCGGTGCATCTTTGAACGCCGAAGTCACTTTATATGCCGATGAGCCGTATTTTCAGGCATTGAAACCGCTGGCAAGCGAGCTGCATTTTATCTTTATCACATCGAAAACCGCGCTGCGCCCTTTGTCAGAGGCACCGGACGATGTCATTAAAAGCGAACTGCCGGGCTTAAACATCAAAATTGCAGCATCCGGACATAAAAAATGCGTGCGCTGCTGGCATCAACGCGAAGATGTCGGGGTCAATTATAATCATCCCGAATTATGTGGCCGCTGCATCGAAAATGTGGACGGCAACGGCGAAGTCAGGTATTTTGCTTGACAAGGATTGCCCCATGTTGAAATGGTTATGGCTGTCTTTTGTTGCGATATTGCTGGATCAGATTAGCAAACTGACTATAGCCGGAACTATGCGGCTGTACGAATCGATTCAAGTTCTGCCTTTCTTTAACTTGACTTATGTCCACAATACCGGCGCCGCCTTCAGTTTTTTAAGTCAGGCCGGAGGCTGGCAGCGCTGGTTTTTTGCAGCGCTGGCCTTTGCCATCAGTGTTGTCATCACAGTCTGGCTGGCGCGGCTTAAAAAGCATGAGAAGTTATTGGCGGCGGCGCTGGCATTGGTACTCGGCGGCGCCGTCGGCAACCTGATCGATCGCCTCGCCTACGGTTATGTCATTGACTTTCTGGATGTTTATTTACATGACTGGCATTGGCCCGCGTTTAATATCGCCGACTCGGCCATCACTTTAGGCGTCACGCTGATGCTCATCGAGTCATTCGCCGCAAGTAAAACTCAATCCGGCGAAAAATAGCCTCGCCACACCCTTGCGTCAAACTTATCGAATCCGTTTATCGCCACACATATCAAACCAATAACCATCAAAAAAACGATAAGCTTGTCCCCGAACCTGACATAAGGCGTTACACCCAGCAAAGGAACTATCTCCCCGGAGACCGCTGCCGTTTGAAACAGCTTTGCCTGGGCGATAATTTTACCCTGCGGGTCAACAATGCCGGTTAATCCGGTATTGGTGGCCCGCAGTAAATAACGCCCGGTTTCGATGGCCCGCATTCTGGCAATCTGCATGTGTTGATAAGGTTCAATTGAATCGCCAAACCACGCGTCATTGGTAACATTGACTAAAAAGGCAGCTTGTTCCAAGACTTTTACAGAAACAAGCGGAAATACATCTTCATAACAAATAGAGGTAATGAAACGATAGCCTGCCGCCATCAACAGTTTCTGATCATCACCGCCGGACGCAAAGTTTCCCAAACGAAGATTCAAAAAATTTAACAAATAACCCGAAACAGGTTGCAGAGGCATGTATTCACCAAAAGGCAGCAAGTGATTTTTTCGATAAACACCCGCCGTTTTTCCCAATACCAGGACTGAATTATAAAGAGCCGACTGCGCTTTATCTTTGATAGGGAGTCCTACAATGACTTCGGTATCATGTGTCAAAGCCTGCTGCTCCAAACCTTTCAAAAATGAATCTTTTACTTCCGCATAATAAGCCGGAATCGATGTTTCCGGCCAAATGACAATATCCGAATCCCAATGCTCCCGAGTAATAGATTCATAAAGTTTTAACGTAGCATCCCTGTTGTCTTTAGCCCATTTCCGATCCTGACTGATATTGCCCTGAATTAAAGTGACTTTCAATGCTTCTCCGGCTGAAGTGGTCCAGGCGATATTTTTCAGGTAATAGCCTCCCATCCATAATACTGCGACCATCCCCAAATAACGCCATAAATATCGGCGTTTTATCATGGCGGTTAATAGCAACATTGCGTTTAATGCAACAATCAGCCCGGTACCATAAACACCTATGACAGGCGCATAACCGATTAACGGCGTCTCTATCTGACTATAAGCAATCTGAAGCCAGGGAAAGCCGTTTAATACCCAGGTACCCCGTAAGTATTCAATGGACACCCATAAAAGCGGCATTGAAACAAGCTGGTAATCAGCTTTATCCGGTCTGAGTTTGGCGCTCAAATACCCGGTAAGTGCAGGAAAAAGCGCCCAGAAAAATACAAATACCAAAGTTGCGAGGATTGACAAGATAATGTCACGCCCGCCAAAATAATAGACACTGATAAAAACCCACGAAACACCCGAGCCAAATAAGCCCAAACCAAACAAAAAGCCTCTCAGTGCCGCACGTCCTGGCGATAATACCAACCATGAAACAAATAAAAACAGCAACGCAGGGAACACCCAAAAGGCGGCATCAAACGGTGCGTAAGCCAGTGTCATTGTCCCGCCCATAACAGGTGCAAGCCAATCCAAATATCGACTGGGCAATAGATGGTTATATTTCATAAAGTTTATATTTTTCACCAATGATGCTGACTAATAATGCTTCCATTACTGGATTTTTGGCTGCGTCTACACGCTCTTTTGACAAATACACTAACGCCAAAATTTGACGGTTATTAAGGAACGTGCATTTTATAACTTGGGCTGACTTGTCTTTTTGTCCGTCTTCTGCGTTGTGCAAACAGTGACATAGTTCACTATCGCTAAGTTTGCACGCCTTGAACCCAGCACCTAAATTGGCTATGATTTTGAATCATAGCCAATTTAGGTGCTGGGCAAAAATCTT
>PGZD01000075.1 GCA_002843155.1 Gammaproteobacteria bacterium HGW-Gammaproteobacteria-3 | reverse complement strand
TTCTGGTTACCCGCGCCCTTGGCAAACATTATTCGGTGCTGGCCAAATACGCTTTTTATGACGGCGACAGCACAGCGCCGGGGGCACTGAAAAACGACATGCAAAAAATCTGGGTGCAAGCCAATGTTTCGTTCTAAACTTCAGTCAGCCCGTCTTCTTTTTAAATAATGGACAATCAACATGCTCAAGCCTCATAAGTCACAACAAACCCGGGCATTGACCACCAGCACGGCAGCTTTTACCGTGTGTTTTGCGGTCTGGACCATTTTTTCCATTATCGGGATTGAAATTCAGCAGGAGTTAAATTTAAGCGAAACCGAATTCGGGCTTTTGGTCGGTACGCCTATTCTTTCCGGTTCGTTGGTCAGATTGCTGCTCGGTATCTGGAGCGACCTGTACGGCGGCCGTATCGTCTATTTGCTGGTGATGATCACGTCCGCTATCGCCACTTTATTGTTGACTACGGTTGACACCTATGTCATGTACCTGGTCGCGGCATTGGGCGTCGGTGTCGCGGGCGGTTCGTTCGCGGTCGGCATCGCTTATGTCTCGCGCTGGTTTCCCGCCGAAAAACAAGGCACGGCTTTGGGAATTTTCGGTCTGGGCAATGTCGGCGCGGCGGTGACCAAATTTACCGCGCCGTTCGTGATGGTCGCCTTCGGCTGGCACGCGGTCGCCCAGATTTGGGCCGGTGTATTACTGTTGACCGCCGTCATTTTCTGGTGGGTCAGCGAAGACGACCCTTCCCTGAAAACACGGCAGGCGGCGCATGTCAAAGGCCGGACTTTCATCCAGCAACTGGAGCCTTTGAAAAATATCCAGGTCTGGCGCTTCTCGCTGTATTATTTCTTTGTCTTCGGCGCCTTTGTCGCCCTGGCGTTATGGCTGCCCCGTTATCTGATCGGCGCCTACGGTTTCGATATTGAAACCGCCGGTATGCTGGCCGCCAGTTACTCGGTTTTCGCCAGCTTGTTCCGTGCGCTGGGCGGCTGGTTGTCGGATAAATTCGGCGCCCGCACCATCATGTACTGGACGTTTATCGTGGCGGCGCTGTGTACGTTTATTTTGTCCTATCCGCCGACCAGCTACACCGTACACGGCATCAAGGGTGACATCGTTTTCAGTTTCGCCATACAGCCGGTCTGGTTTATCTTCATCATGGCCGTATTGGGGCTGTTCATGTCGTTCGGTAAAGCGGCGGTCTACAAACATATTCCGGTTTATTATCCAGACCATGTCGGCGCGGTCGGCGGCGCGGTCGGCATGATCGGCGGCCTGGGCGGTTTCCTGTTGCCCTTGACTTTCGGTATGCTGAACGATCTGACCGGACTCTGGAGCAGTTGTTTCATGCTGTTGTTCGTACTGGTCGTGATTGCCTTGACCTGGATGCATTTTGCCATTATCCGTTCGCAGCGCAGCGAAGTACCTGCCTTGATCAAAGTGTCCACCGACCTGCCGGAATTGAGCCAGCCATCGCCTTTATTGCTGACTGACTGGGAGCCGGAAAATAAAAGTTTTTGGGAAAGCACCGGCAAAAAAATCGCCGCACGCAATCTGTGGATCAGTATTCCGGCCTTGCTGCTGGCTTTCGCGGTGTGGATGGTCTGGAGCGTCGTGGTGATCAACCTGCCGAACATCGGCTTCAGCTACAGCACCAATCAATTGTTCTGGCTGGCGGCCTTGCCGGGCTTGTCCGGCGCTACCTTGCGCATTTTCTATTCGTTCATGGTGCCCATTTTCGGCGGACGGCGCTGGACCACGCTCAGCACCGCATCGCTGCTGCTGCCTTCGGTCTGGATCGGTTTCGCCGTGCAAAACCCGGATACGCCTTATTTACTGATGGTGGTGCTGGCGTTGTTATGCGGCTTTGGCGGCGGCAATTTCGCCTCCAGCATGGCCAACATCAGCTTTTTCTATCCGCAGGCGCAAAAAGGCGCGGCCCTGGGCCTGAATGCGGGACTGGGCAATCTCGGCGTCAGTACCGTGCAATTCATCGTGCCTTGGGTGATTGGCGCGGGGGTGTTCGGGAGCCTCGGCGGCGATGCGCAGGAATGGGTCAAGGACGGCGTCACCAAATCCGTCTGGTTGCAGAACGCGGGGTTCATCTGGCTTCCGTTTATTCTGGCGACCACGCTCGCGGCCTGGTTCGGCATGAACGACATCGCGTCGGCCAAGGCTTCTTTCAAAGATCAGGCGGTCATTTTCAAGCGCAAGCATAACTGGTTGATGTGTTGGCTTTATACCGGCACATTCGGCTCCTTCATCGGCTATTCGGCGGGTTTCCCGATGCTGATCAAAATCCTGTTTCCGGAAGTAAACCCCATGCAGTACGCTTTTCTGGGCCCGCTGGTCGGGGCTCTTGTCCGCCCCGTGGGCGGTTGGCTGGCGGACAGACTGGGCGGCGCGCGAGTGACTTTGTGGAATTTCGTGATCATGGCTGCCGCCGTATTCGGGGTATTGCAGTTCATGCCGGAGAACGGTGCGGGCGGCCATTTTGTCGGATTTTTCAGCATGTTCATGCTGCTGTTTCTGACCACCGGCATCGGTAACGGCTCGACGTTCCGCATGATTCCGGTTATATTCATGACCGAGCAAATGCGCAAAGCCCAAGGCCAGGCCGAAGCCATTATCACCCAGGCCAAACGCAATGCCGCCAGGGAATCTGCGGCCGTACTCGGTTTCAGCTCGGCTGTTGCCGCTTACGGGGCTTTTTTCATCCCGAAAAGTTATGGAACATCAATCAGTCTGACCGGTGCGCCCGATGCCGCGCTGTGGTTTTTTATCGGTTTTTATCTGATCTGTATTGCCATGACCTGGTGGTATTACGCGCGTAAAAACGCGCCGATGCCGTGTTGATAGACTTTTTGTAGCCATTAGTCAGGCCGTCCCGCATGAGCTTTTTAAAAACCAATAGCGGCTTTGGTGGATGCGCTGAACGCTTATCCACCACATAAACGCATCGCTCAATCAGGACGATAGGCTGAATAGCTACGACTTTTTAACCCAATGTCGGCCCCTCACCTAACGCTAGGTGAGGGGCCGACATGAGTTTGTGCCAAAATTTGACGACAATAGGAACTTTTTATGAGTCATTTCCTCGACCGCTTACTGTTTTTCAAGAAAAAAGCAGGCACTTTTTCCGGCGATCACGGCCTTGTCACTACCGAAGACCGCAGTTGGGAAGACAGCTACCGGCAGCGCTGGCAGCACGACAAAATCGTGCGCTCCACTCATGGCGTCAATTGCACCGGTTCCTGTAGCTGGAAAATCTATGTCAAAAACGGTCTGGTTACCTGGGAAACCCAGCAAACCGACTATCCGCGCACCCGGCCTGATCTGCCCAATCACGAACCGCGCGGCTGTCCGCGCGGCGCCAGTTATTCCTGGTATCTGTACAGCGCCAACCGGCTCAAGTATCCGATGATACGCAGCCGTCTGGTCAGATTATGGCGTGAAGCACGAAAAAACCTGGCACCGGTTGAAGCTTGGGCGTCCATTGTCGAGGATCCGGTCAAAGCCAAGGAATATAAAAGCAAACGCGGGCAGGGTGGGCTGGTGCGCGCCGACTGGGCGGAAGTCAACGAAATCATTGCCGCCGCCAATGTTTACACGGCGAAAAAATTCGGCCCCGACCGCATCATCGGTTTCTCGCCGATCCCGGCCATGTCGATGGTGTCCTATGCCGCCGGCAGCCGTTATTTGTCGTTGATCGGCGGCGTCAGCATGAGCTTTTACGACTGGTATTGCGACCTGCCGCCCGCCTCGCCGCAAACCTGGGGTGAACAAACCGACGTGCCGGAATCGGCGGACTGGTATAACGCGGGCTTCATCATGCTCTGGGGTTCCAATGTGCCGCAAACGCGCACGCCGGACGCTCACTTCATGACCGAAGCACGCTACAAAGGCGCCAAAGTCGTGGTGGTTTCGCCCGATTATTCCGAAGCCAGTAAATTCGCCGATTTATGGCTGCATCCTAAACAAGGCACCGATGCCGCCCTGGCCATGGCCCTGGGTCATGTCATTCTGAAAGAATTTCATGTCGAGCGGCAAAGCCCTTATTTCACCGAATATGTCCGGGAAAATACCGATTTACCGTTTCTGGTGATGTTGAAACAGCAAGACGGTTTCTATGTGCAAGACCGTTTTTTCAGGGCTTCGGATTTTTCAGGCGCGCTCGGACAAGCCAACAATCCCGACTGGAAAACCGTCGCCTACGATGAAGTCGGCGGCCAAATCGTGCCGCCCGATGGCGCTATCGGCTTTCGTTGGGGCGAGAGCGGACGCTGGAACATCGAACAACGCGCGGCCGGTGCTGAAATCAAACTGCGCCTGAGCCTGATCGATATTAAAGATACCGTTGTCAGCGTCGGTTTTCCTTATTTCGGTGGCTCGAAACATCCACACTTCACCCACTCGCCGCACGACCCGATTCAACAACGCAAGGTACCGGTCAAAAAAATCACGCTGGCCGACGGCACGGAAGTTTTTGCCGCCACGGTGTTCGATTTACTGGTGGCCAATTATGGCATCGATCGCGGCTTAGGCGGCGCCAATGTCGCGGCTTCCTACGATGCCGACATTCCTTATACCCCGGCCTGGCAAGAAAAAATCACCGGCGTCAACCGCCAAAATGTCATCGCCGTGGCGCGTGAATTTGCCCTCAATGCCGAAACAACCCAAGGCCGCTCCATGGTGATACTCGGCGCCGGTATCAATCACTGGTATCACATGGACATGAATTACCGGGGCATCATCAATATGCTGATGCTGTGCGGCTGTATCGGCCAATCCGGCGGCGGTTGGGCGCATTATGTCGGCCAGGAAAAACTGCGTCCGCAAACCGGCTGGCTGCCGCTGGCTTTCGGCCTCGATTGGCAGCGCCCGCCCCGGCAAATGAACAGCACCTCGTTTTTTTACAATCACACCAGCCAGTGGCGTTACGAAAAACTCAATGTCAGCGAAATCCTGTCACCTCTGGCCGATCCCAAAGACTGGCAAGGCAGCCTGATCGACTTTAACGTCCGCGCCGAGCGCATGGGCTGGTTGCCGTCGGCGCCACAGTTACAGACCAATCCGCTGGAAGTCTGCAAGGATGCCGAAAAGGCCGGGCAAAATCCGGTCGATTATGTCGTCGAAAACCTGAAAAGCGGTAGGCTTAAAATGTCCTGCGAAGACCCGGACAATCCGCTCAATTTTCCACGCAATATGTTTGTCTGGCGTTCCAACCTGCTCGGCTCGTCCGGCAAAGGCCATGAATATTTCCTTAAATATCTGCTGGGCACCCAGCATGGCGTCCAGGGCAAGGATCTGGGCGCTGAAAACGGCGACAAGCCGCAGGAAGTCGCCTGGCATGAACACGCCGCCGAAGGCAAGCTCGACTTGCTGGTGACGCTGGATTTTCGCATGTCCACCACCTGTCTGTATTCCGACATCGTGTTGCCGACGGCGACCTGGTACGAAAAAAACGATTTGAATACGTCGGACATGCACCCTTTCATTCATCCTTTGTCCAAAGCCGTCGATCCGGCCTGGGAATCGCGCTCCGACTGGGAAATCTATAAAGGCATCGCGCATAAATTTTCAGAGCTGACGGCAGGTCACCTGGGCGTGGAAACAGACATCGTAGCGGTGCCGACGCTGCACGACACACCGTCCGAACTGGCTCAGGCGTTTGATGTCAAAGACTGGAAAAAAGGCCAATGCGAGCCGGTTCCGGGTAAAACCCTGCCCAATCTGGTGGTGGTCGAGCGCGATTATCCCAATACCTGCAAAATGTTCACGGCTTTAGGCCCGTTGCTGGACAACCTCGGCAACGGCGGCAAAGGCATTGCCTGGAATACCGAAACGGAAGTCAACTTTTTGGGCGAGCTCAACCGGCGCGTGACCGAACCCGGCATCAGTTTCGGTAGGCCGCGCATCGCGTCCGACATCGACGCCGCCGAAGTGATACTGACGCTGGCGCCGGAAACCAACGGCCAGGTCGCAGTCAAAGCATGGCAAGCACTCGGTAAAGCGACCGGCCTGGATCATACGCATCTGGCGCTGCCGCGCGAAGACGACAAAATCCGCTTTCACGACCTTCAGGCGCAGCCGCGCAAAATTATTTCATCGCCCACCTGGAGCGGTCTGGAATCCGAAAAAGTGTGCTACAACGCCGGCTACACCAATGTGCATGAACGCATTCCCTGGCGTACCCTGACCGGCCGCCAGCAGTTTTATCAGGATCACACCTGGATGCGCGCTTTCGGCGAGACTTTGTGCGTGTACAAACCGCCGGTCGATACCCGCGCCATCGAGCCTATGCTCAACCAAAAAAGCAACGGTAATCCCGAGCTGGTGCTGAACTTTCTTACCCCGCACCAGAAATGGGGCATACACAGCACTTACACCGATAATCTGTTGATGCTGACCTTATCGCGCGGCGGCCCCATCGTCTGGCTCAGTGAGACCGATGCCGCCAAGGCAAATATCGAGGATAACGACTGGGTGGAAGGCTTCAACGTCAACGGCGCCTTGACCGCGCGCGCCGTGGTCAGCCAACGGGTGCCGGAAGGCATGGTTTTGATGTACCACGCGCAGGAAAAAACCGTCAACACGCCGGGTTCCGAAATAAGCGGTATGCGCGGCGGCATTCACAACTCGGTCACCCGGGCGACGCTCAAGCCGACACACATGATCGGCGGTTATGCCCAACAAAGTTACGGTTTCAATTATTACGGCACGGTGGGTTCGAATCGGGATGAATTTGTCATTATCCGAAAAATGAATAAAGTTGACTGGCTGGATGATGAGCCTGGTCAACATTCCGCACAGCGGGAGGGTGTATAAATGAAAATTCGCGCACAAATCGGCATGGTGCTGAATCTCGATAAATGTATCGGTTGTCACACCTGTTCGGTGACCTGTAAAAACGTCTGGACTTCACGAACCGGCGTCGAGTACGCCTGGTTCAACAACGTCGAAACTAAACCCGGAGTCGGTTTTCCGAATGAATGGGAAAACCAGGAAAAATGGAACGGCGGCTGGATGCGCAAAATAAACGGCAAAATCGAACCTAAGCAAGGCGGCAAGCTGACCTCGCTGCGCAATATTTTTGCTAATCCCAATATGCCCGAAATCGACGATTATTACGAACCTTTCGATTTCGATTACGGCCGTTTACAAACGGCGCCGGAAGGCAAGACGCCGCCCACCGCCCGGCCGCATTCGGTGATTACCGGCCTGCGCATGGAAAAAATAAAAAGCGGCCCCAACTGGGAGGAAATTCTCGGCACGCCGTTTGAATCGCGTTCCCGCGATGTCAATTTCGAGCAGGTGCAAAAAGACATGTACGGTGAATTCGAAAACACCTTCATGATGTATCTGCCAAGACTCTGCGAACATTGCCTCAATCCCACTTGCGTCGCCGCCTGTCCCAGCGGTTCGATTTACAAGCGCGAGGAAGACGGCATCGTCTTGATCGACCAGGACAAATGCCGGGGCTGGCGTCAGTGTGTTTCCGCTTGCCCCTACAAAAAAATCTATTACAACTGGGAAACCGGCAAATCGGAAAAATGCGTATTTTGCTATCCGCGTATCGAAGCTGGCGAACCGACGGTTTGCTCGGAAACCTGCGTTGGCCGTATCCGCTATCTGGGTGTGCTGCTGTACGATGCCGACCGCATCGAAGCCGCCGCCGGTTGTGAAAACGAGCAGGATCTCTATCAACAGCAACTGGATATTTTTCTCGACCCTTTCGATGAAACGGTGTTGGCTGAGGCGCGCGCCGCCGGTATTCCCGAATCCTGGCTGAGCGCGGCACAGGCATCCCCGGTTTACAAAATGGCGATCGACTGGAAAGTCGCTTTCCCGTTGCATCCTGAATTTCGCACCTTGCCCATGGTCTGGTATGTGCCGCCGCTGTCACCGATTCAGGCGGCGGCGGAAAACGATCATATCGGCATGAACCACGCGATCCCGGATGTGCGCTCTTTGCGCATTCCGGTGCGTTATCTCGCCAATCTGCTGACGGCGGGCAAGGAAGAACCGGTGGCGCTGGCTTTGGAACGGATGCTGGCGATGCGCGCCTACATGCGCAGTCTTACCGTTGACGGGGTTATCGCTACCGATGTTCTGGAGCAAGTCGGCCTGACGGCGGCGCAAGTAGAAGACATGTACCGCACCATGGCGATTGCCGATTACGAAGACCGTTTTGTCATTCCGACCAGCCACCGCGAATATGCGGGCACGGCTTTCGATGCCTACAGCGAACAAGGCGGCTGCGGTTTCAGTTTCGGCAATGGCTGCTCAGATGCGGGCAGCCCCAATCTGTTCGGCGGCGGCAAATTGACCCAGCGCGGCAAAATACCGATTAACATTCCCGTTAAAGTGGAACCGGCAAAATAACGAGATTCTCATGCTTACATTAAAAGTTTTATCGGTACTGCTCAGTTATCCCCAGCAAGACACCTTGGCGGCGCTGGATGAAATGGCCGTCGTCATTACCCGGGATACGAGCCTGTCCGATACCCGCAAACAGGCGCTCAAGGCCTTGCTCGATACCTTCAAAGACGCCGATTTGCTGGATTTACAGGAGCGCTATGGTGCGCTGTTCGACCGAGGCCGGTTTTTATCGCTGCATATTTTCGAGCATGTTCACGGCGAGTCGCGTGATCGGGGCCAGGCCATGGTCAATCTGTTGCGGCTTTATGAAAATCACGGTTTTATATTGAGTAGTCGGGAGCTGCCTGATTACCTGCCTTTGTTTCTGGAATTTCTGGCGCAGCTCGACGCGCGTGAACAAATCCTGAACTTACTGCGTGACGCCATGCCGGTATTGAGTTTACTGGGCGCCCGCCTGCAAGAACGCGGCAGTGCCTTCAAGGCCGTTTTCGATGCGCTGACCGATATTACCGGAGAACCGGACGCGATTGCCGACATTCGCCGGCAGGCAGCCCAGGAAGGCGACGATGAAACGCTGGTCAATATGGATGCGATCTGGGAGGAAGAAGCAGTCAGCTTTATGGCGGCGGGCGACCCTTGCAAACCTCAAGGCGAGGCGGTCAATCCCATCGCCTTCACGCCGCGCGAGCAAATTCTGAAAGCGGCAAGCCCCGATGGAGCGGTTCATGGCGCTTCTCGACAGACGCGCCCGCTTGGTTGACGGTCTGCAATTTTATCGAGAATTACCGTTGTGAAAACCTCGCCCGGTCATCTTCACTGAACAAGGATTATTATTATGAATACCTTTTTGTTTGGCTATTATCCCTACATCGCCATGACCGTGTTTTTACTCGGGAGCCTGGCGCGCTTTGAACGCGATCAATTCTCCTGGCGCACCGGCTCCAGCCAATTGTTGAGTTCCAAGGATGATTTACGCCGGGGCAGCAATTGGTTTCACATCGGCATTTTGTTGCTGTTTTTCGGCCATTTCGTTGGCCTGTTGACGCCGCCCGCCGTCTACCACGGCCTGGGGCTTTCAACTTCGGCCAAACAAATTCTGGCGGTTATCGCCGGCGGCATTTTCGGCGGCATCTGTCTGGCCGGGATTTATTTATTGATCCGCCGCCGTTTGACCGACCCGCGTGTGCGCGCCACCAGCAGCCGCATGGATATTTTTATTCTGCTATTGATCGCTTTTCAACTGGTTTTGGGGCTGTTGACCCTGCCGGTGTCGATTTATCATTACGATGGCTCCAGTATGTTGCTGTTGTCGGAATGGGCGCAGCGTATCGTCACGTTCAGAAGCGGCGCGGCCGATGTCATCGCCGAAGTCAATTTTCTGTTCAAGCTGCATTTGTTTTTCGGCATCACCCTGTTCCTGGTATTTCCATTCAGCCGTCTGGTGCATATCTGGAGCGTACCGGCAGGTTATATCCGGCGGCCTTATCAAATCGTGCGCAAGCGTTCGTAAGCCTGACGATCAATAAAAAGTCAAAACGCGTCTTTTTCTTCTGGACAAAGACGCCCTGTTTTTTTAAGGAATACACATGAATCAATCAATACCCTGCTTATTGCTGCTATCGGCGGCAATGGCCGTGCATCCGGTTGTCGCCAATGAAGCGGCGCAGCACTTAAGTATGCACAAAAAATCAGCCGCCCAGCCTGTCGATACGTCCGAAATTGGCCGCGCCGCCACGGATTTACCGCCACCAATCAGCCGTAAAGGCGCGCAAACCGTTAGCGTGGAACTTTATACCGATGAATTGACGGCGGCAATCATGCCGGGCGTGACTTATAATTATTGGACTTATAACGGCCAGGTGCCGGGTCCGTTTATCCGGGTCAGGGCGGGCGACACCGTGGACATTCAGTTACGCCACGGCAAACCGGGCGCGGTCCATCACGGCAGCGCTGATGCGCATGGCGATCTGGCCGGACAACATGCCGCAGCCGGGCACTCAAGCCATTCCATCGATGTCCATGCGCTAATCGGCCCGGGTGGTGGCGCACCGCTGATGCAAGTGGGCCAAGGCGAAGAAAAAAGCTTGCGCTTCAAAGCCCGCTATCCCGGCCTTTATGTTTATCATTGCGCCAGTCCGCATGTGCCGACGCATATTGCCAACGGCATGTACGGCTTGATTTTAGTCGAACCTGAAGGCGGCCTGAAACCCGTCGATCGTGAGTTTTATGTCATGCAGGGCGAGTTTTATACGGCAGGTTCTTACGGCGAAACCGGGCATCAGGCGTTCAGTAAACCCAAGCTGTTGGCGGAAACACCCGATTATTTTTTGTTTAACGGCCGGGTCGGCTCGTTAAGCGGCGAACGTGCGTTAAAAGCCAAAGTAGGGGAAAAAATCCGGCTGTTTGTCGGCGTCGGTTCGCATATCGCGGCCAATTTTCATATCATCGGCGGCATATTCGAACATTTGTACCCGGAAGGCGCGCTTCTCAACCCGCCTTTGCTGAACGTCCAGACTACACTGATCGCCCCAGGCTCAGCCGTGATGATCGAATTTAGCGCCAAAGTGCCGGGTCAGTATCTGTTGGTCGATCACAGTTTGACCCGCGCTTTCGATAAAGGCGCGTTGGCTGAATTGATCATTTCAAATTGAGCCGTACACATCGGTCACCGGCGTAGCAAGGTCAGGATGTCTTCGGTTTTTTGCAGCATCAAGGCATTGTCGCCACGGGACTCGACATTGAGGCGGACCACAGGCTCGGTATTGGACGAACGTAAATTAAACCGCCAATCGTTAAATTCCAGACTGACGCCGTCGGTTTCGTCGAGCGCCAGCGCGTTTGGCTCATAAGCCGCCCTGACCCGCGCGATGGCGGCATCAGGCGCGGTCAGGGTGGAATTGATCTCGCCCGACGCAGGATACGCCTGAATGCGCTCGGACACGGTTTCCGACATTTTTTTGCCTTTGATGGACAATAATTCCGCAACCAGCAGCCACGGAATCATGCCGCTGTCGCAATAGGCAAAATCCCGAAAATAATGATGCGCGCTCATTTCGCCGCCATAAACGGCATCTTCAAGCCGCATCCGTTCCTTGATAAAAGCATGGCCGGTTTTTGACAGCACCGGCACGCCGCCCGCCGCCGTCACCACATCGATAGTATTCCAGGTCAAGCGCGGGTCATGAATAATCTTGGCCCCGGGATTTTTTTGCAGAAAAGCTTCGGCCAACAAGCCGACGATATAATAACCTTCAATAAAACGGCCTTGTTCATCGAACAGAAAACACCGGTCAAAGTCGCCATCCCAGGCAATGCCGAAGTCGGCATTATGCGCGATAACGGCATCGGCGGTATCGCGTCGGCACTCCGGCAGCAAGGGATTGGGGATACCGTTGGGAAAATTGCCGTCGGCCTGATGGTGGACTTTGATAAACTCGATGGTCGCTCCCATTGCCTGCAAGCGGCCCTCCAGTGCATCGATAACATGACCGGCGGCGCCATTGCCCGCGTTGACCACCAGTTTCATCGGCCTCAAATTAGCCACGTCGATATAGGTCAGTAAATGTTCGACATAAACTGCCAGATTCGACTGCCTGCTCAGCCGCCCGCGTCTGCCGACCGGCGCAAACGCATTGGCTTCGGCCAGACGTTGGATAGCGTAGAGGCCGGTATCGCCGCTGATTGGCCTGGCGTTTTCACGCACCAGTTTCATGCCGTTATAATCCATCGGATTATGGCTCGCGGTTACTTCGATGCCGCCGTCCACCGCCATTGACTGCGCGGCATAATAAATTTCCTCGGTTCCGGTCATGCCGATATCGATCACATCGACACCGGCATCCATCAAGCCTTCCGCCAAAGCCGCCTTTAATGCTTCCGAAGTCAGACGCACATCGCCGCCCAGCGCCAGCGTTTTGGCTCCTAAATATTCACCACAAGCGCGGCCGATGCGATAAGCGATGTCGGCATTGAGTTCCTCGCCCAAGCGGCCGCGAATGTCGTAAGCTTTGAAACAGGTGAGTTTTTGCATAAGGTTGTCTGACAGAAAAAACGTAACTATTTGTTTAGTAACGTAATTAAGTGGTATATTTTGTCCTCGACGTAAAGAAGATAAAACGATGGGACAAATATTACACGGAACAGCCACGACTACGCACGCCACAAGAGCAAAAATATCTCGATGCCCTATAGGTACAAGCGTCTGAAGCGAGCCTCCGCAAGCTCCCGGAGCAGTATAACATCAACCCGAAAACAGCGCGCAAGTGGAAAAACCGGGGACTCCGTAGAGGATTTCAAGTGCGGCGCCAGACCAGGCTATACCCATAGGGGCATAAAAGGCCGCGTATTGACTGGGGTGGATGAGGCCGTTATCGTTGATAACCCGGCGTAAGTCTCTATTGCCTGAAGCACATGAAGTTCAAAAAATATTTCAAGAGGTTATCCATAAATTTTGAGCAACCTTTCCAGAGAGTGCAATTGTTTTGCAAAAGCGCGGCAACCTATTGAATTAACACAGCTTTAACAAATGCAGTGCCTACGGCCTATGTTATTGAAATAAAAGAATTAAAAATTATGCCAAATTTAACTTGTATGTGCATAAAGTTTATTATTACATGTTTTTCAATATCTTATGATTTCAAAATGTTAAAGCCGGGTTAAGTTTTCGGTCTGGAGTATGATCAAGCGGAGTCAACTTTTTAGCCCAACTTCGTCACCTAATAACGAAGTTCCCCGCCATTTCAATCAGTTAAAAATTTTAACTACTGTCGGTTGGCACTACAGATTTTTTGCTG
>PGZD01000074.1 GCA_002843155.1 Gammaproteobacteria bacterium HGW-Gammaproteobacteria-3 | reverse complement strand
TGCAAGCCATCATGCCCAGGTTTCTCATCGCTGCGGCGAACACGCCACCCATGCCAGGGCGGTTGCTCAAATTAGCTGAGGCTTATGGGTAATCAGGAATATTTTTGAATACGCCGCCCGCACCGCCTTGGCTGAACAAACCGCTGCCTGCGGTGCAGGGCAGCGATTCGAGAGAAATGGCATAACCGCCCCCACCCAGAAAAGTATATTTATTGTCGGCGTGTTTATCATTGCCGAAACTGTCCTGATGAGAGAGATCGAATGTACGTAGCGTCGAGGCAAAACTGTCAAATGCCTGTCCGTGAATTTGTGTCAATCCTGCAGGATTGGTGTTGAATGCGCTGGTATCGCGCGCCACCGCAATATCGGCGCCGCCCATCAGAGTTGATTCGGTACCAAAGCCAATCAGATTGATGCCGTTGGTGGCAAACACCATTGGACTGAATAATACAGGCAACAACCCCAGGTTGGTCAAGTACTTGCGATTTTTCAGAATAAAAAACATTAAATCCGGCCAGGGGATAGGTGAAATCACCATGTTTGCCAACAGGCGTAAAAAATGACGTGGCAAAACGCTGGTTTTGCAGCATTTAAGAAGCTTTGATTTTATAAGTGTAGTCAAATATAGGTGCATCACACATAAAGTTTGTGCATTGGGGTCTTTATCAAAGGACGCCGGGAGTCCATGCTTGCCGTTTAAGCGGGGTAGGGTGCATGCTGTTCGTGCTCACGCGGACCGGTGGGCAAAAAACGCTGCCTCATCCTATAACGCTATCCATGGCATTGAATTTCCTGTCTTCCGGGTTTTCTATCAAGACTTCGTAAGTTTTAACGGGTATGTGATAAAAGGCGGGTTTAGTACCCGTCAAGAAGAGAAAGGTCGGATGGAAATGGTAATTTGATATCAGGGGATACCGCATATAAAATATCGGATACTTGAACGTTTAAGTTTTTTAGTTTTTGCGCACGCATATATTTTTACTTACATTGGGATTAAAAACATGAGAAAACCATTCATTTCAGGTCTCGCGGCGGTAAGTCTGGCTTTGGCTACCATCGCTGTTTTTGCTGCCGGCGACACCAAATATCCAGCGTCCGCCTTTCAGCCGAAAGTCATATTCGCCGATGAAGCCTTGACAGCGAAAAAAACGCCGTTTGACGCCAAATACCCTGCCGCCAGTTTTACGCCTGAAGTAATCTACGCGGATTCGAAGCTGATTTTGGAAGCGAAAACCGCTGTAAAAAAGCCGGTCAGAAAAATCGAATTCGATCCCCGGTATCCTGCCGCCCATTTTGAGCCAAAAGTCATTTATCCTTAAATTTTCCTGTTAGCCGGTAAACCATTCAAAATCACTTGGAGCGAGAGCCATTTCACACAATTAGTCGTTTAGTGGGAAGGCGATAACTTGAACGAAGTGTGCTTCGAATGAATATTGCCAAAATCATTTACCCATTAATCAACGCAGCGACACGGAAATAAACGCCGAATTTCAAACTTTGCGTGGCGAATGGGATAGATATGAAGCTGTTCTGCGATGCTTGCTGCGGTATCGCCACTGCTTTGGGCTAACACGCGGAGTATATGTATTGGCGTCGGCCTTTTTTTATGGTAGCTTCTAAGACCTTAGAGCGCACACCGGGTTAAATTCCTCCCATGCTACAGAAAATCAGTTCCAGGCAGCATCAAATACTCAAATTATTGTTGGACAACCGCAAGGGTTTGAGTATCGACGACATTGCCAAAGCCCTGGATATTTCCAGAACGGCTGTACAACAACATTTTGTTGCCATCGAAAATGAAAGTTTCATCAAAAAAAACACCTTAAACAAAACGGCGGGTCGGCCGGTCACCATTTATGCCATAACCGATAAAGGGATCAATTATTTTCCCAAGCAATATGCCTGGTTTTCCGAGTTGATTCTCTCTGACCTGCAAGAGGAAGTAAGTCCTGAGCGTTTCAAAGGGTATATGCACCGTCTCGGCACTAGGTTGGGGGAGAAATTAGCCGATCAATTCGAAGGAAAAAGCCTGGAAAATCGAGCGGATACCTTGATTTCGACCATGAACGAGATGGGTTATCAGGTAGAAAAAGAAAGCAGCGGTGATGCCGAAAAGCTGAATATCAAAGCGCATAATTGTGTCTATCACGACCTTGCGCTGAAACATAATGAGATTTGTGAATTTGATTTGGCGCTGATGTCTACTTTATTGCACCGGGAAGTTAAACAGTTATCCTGCATGGCAAAAGGCGATTGCGCCTGTAGTTTTCAGGTAAAGAAAAAGACGAATTAAAACATTGATAAGCCGGGCAGGGTGGGCGGTTTTTCCGCGCGAAAATCTGTGGGGAGGGATGCAACACGGAAAACAGTTTTCCGTGTTGCAAGGGCTCAGGCAAATAAAGTTTATTCGGCTTTATCCAGCGTTTGTTCTGCCGGTTTGTTAACCGCTTCGCGTTCTTTGTTGGGGCTTTTTTCAGAAAAATCCCGAGACGGCGTTGAGGGATTTGGTGAGTCGGGTGCGTTTTGTGCAGTTGCGCTCACAGAGGTCTCTGTAGCTTCTTTGCCGTTACCGTTCTCAGAGCCATTTTCCGGTTTTTTATAATTTGGATTACGCGGTCTGCGCCGATTGGGGCCTCTTCTTCGGCTTTGCGGTTTGCCGGCAGGTTCTCCTGGCTCCACCTGGGTTTGATTGGATTCGGGTACTTCTTGCGTGCTGGTTTTAATGGTCTCGACTGCGGCGTCAGACTCTTCAGCGTTGAACGGACGCCGAGTGTTGCGATTGCCGTTGCGTGGCGGTCGATTGCGCGGGCCGCGTTTGCCGTCCCGGGTTGGCCGGGACTTGGTGTCGAATTCTGCGGCTTCGGTTTTTTTAGCTGATGCTTCGACGGGCGCCAGCTCATCGAGATTGCCCACCAGCCTTTGCCAGAACCGTTTGATCAGGCTGGTCGAATTATCCCGGTTTTGTTGCATGGGCGCCGGTAAATCAGGCAGAAATTCTTTAATGGCCGGGACTTCGGCTTTATGGCTGCTTTGTTGGGCGAAGTCGGGAAGCGGAATGTCTTCGTCCTTGATTTGCAGATAACTGGCTTTTTCCTCGCCGCCTTCCTTGCTTTTGACGCGGTCGATATCATAAGCCGGCGTTTCCAGATGTTTGCTGGGTAAAATGATGATGCCGACTTTCAGGCGCGATTCAATTTGTTCGATGGCCGGTCTTTTTTCATTTAACAGAAAAGTGGCGCTTTCAATGGGCAAATGCGCGATGACTTTTTCGGTGCCGGGTTTCATGGCTTCTTCTTCCAATATCCGTAATACTGCCAGGGCAACCGATTCGACATTGCGTATCATGCCTTGGCCTTTACAGCGCGGGCAGGGCAATTGGGTAGATTCACCGAGCGAAGGGCGCAGCCGTTGTCGTGACATTTCCAGTAAACCAAAACGTGATATACGGCCGGTCTGAATACGCGCGCGATCGATTTTGAGTGCGTCGCGCAGGCGATTTTCGACTTCGCGCTGGTTTTTGTTCGCCATCATGTCGATGAAATCCACGACGAACAAGCCTCCCAAGTCGCGTAAACGCAATTGACGGGCAATTTCGTCGGCGGCTTCGAGATTGGTGTTCAGGGCGGTTTCTTCGATGTCGCTGCCTTTGGTGGCGCGCGCCGAGTTGATGTCGATCGAGGTCAATGCTTCGGTGTGATCAATGACGATGGAGCCGCCTGAAGGCAAGGACACTTCCCGGTTGTAAGCGACTTCGATTTGTGATTCGATCTGATAGCGGCTGAATAACGGCACGGAGTCCTGATACAGTTTCGCTTTCGGCAAAAAGTGCGGCATCACCTGTTTCAGGAAATTTTGCACCAGCTTGAACGCGCTTTCGCTGTCGATCAGAATTTCATCGATATTGCCGCGTAAGTGATCGCGCAGCGCCCTGATGATGACGTTGCTTTCCTGAAAGACCAGAAAAGGCGCGGGTTGTTCGCCGGCAGAGCGCTCGATGGCTTCCCACAGTTGCAGCAGGTAATTTAAATCCCATTGCAGCTCTTCCACATTCTTACCGCAACCGGCGGTGCGGATGATCAACCCCATGCTGTCCGGGATTTCCAGTTCGGCCATGACTTCGCGCAGATCGCTGCGGGTGTCGCCTTCTATGCGGCGGGAAATACCGCCGGCTTTGGGGTTGTTAGGCATCAGCACCAGATAAGTGCCGGCCAGACTGATATAAGTGGTTAAAGCCGCGCCTTTGTTGCCGCGCTCTTCCTTTTCAATCTGCACCAGAATTTCCTGGCCTTCCCTGATTTGATCCTTGATACCGGCGCGGCCTTCACGGCTGGCGCCGTCATCGGCTTTACGAAAGCTCGGGGCGATTTCTTTAAAAGGCAGAAAACCATGTTTTTCCGCGCCGTAGTTGATAAAAGCAGCCTCAAGGCTGGGTTCGATTCGAGTAATAATGCCCTTGTAGACATTAGATTTTTTTTGTTCTTTTGAAGGGACTTCAATGTCAAAATCATAAAGTTTTTGACCATCTACCAAAGCAACACGCAGTTCTTCAGGTTGCGTCGCATTGATAAGCATTCTTTTCATTTAAGGTATCCTTGGCTTTCCTGCTCCATTATCGGATTTTCAGAAGACGGTTAAGGTAATGCATAGCCTGCTCGCGGACTGCATTTTTGAGTGCGGGCACAGCGTCTTTGGCGTTCTCATAAAGCGATATTGAATCGTGTCGGTTGTCGTCGGTTTCATGATGTCGGGTTGCACGGAATGGTTTACCGGTGCTCAAAGTATGCGTATGCGCGGGCTTGTCTTCTGGTAAAATCGTTTAAACAGGTATTTATGTTTCGTTCATCACGGGTTGAACGATAAAACCCAAAATCCAGTGCCCGAACAGTTGCTCTGACGCGAACTGTTCAGCAAAAAATTATTGTCCGCTCCTGTTATACTTCGTGCGGCTACATTTGCGTTTTTCTAACGTGCTATTTTGTCCGATAGCGACGTTGCGAAAACAGTCACATAGCTTGGCTATGCGGCTGTTTTCGCGCCTTGCTCTCGACTGCCTGTTCCCGACGCAGTCTACCGCTTACTTCCTTGTAAGCGTCGAACAAAATAGCTTGTGTCATAAAAGCCGCAAACATGATCGCGCGAAGTATACGTTAAATCAGTGCTTTATAGTAAATGAGTGCACTTGAACGGACGGAGTGTCGTCGCTATTTTTACATAGAGACTTGCTTAATATATCAATGTTAGACGCATGCATCAATTTAAACAATCAAGCCAACACCGGTGCTGGTATTATTAAATCATGAAAATAGAGCCGCAACGTCCCCATTCAAGTGTTCAGTCAGTGGAAATTGCCGAGGAAAACGCGGATCAGCGATTGGATAATTTTTTAATTTCAAGACTCAAAGGCGTGCCGAAAAGCAGGATTTACCGCATCGTGCGCAAAGGTGAAGTGCGGGTCAATAAAGGCCGGGTCGATGTTAAATACCGCTTGCAGTCGGGTGACGTGGTCAGGATTCCACCCGTGCGGATGGCTGAAACGGAAGCCCGGATTTTTGTGCCGCAGACGCTCAAACACAGTCTTGAGCAGGATGTTCTCTACGAAGACGAGGTATTGCTGGTGTTGAATAAACCCGCAGGATTTGCCGTGCATGGCGGCACGGGGCTTGACTCGGCTATCATCGAAGGACTCAGGCAATTGCGTCCCGACGCTCATTTCCTGGAGTTGGTGCATCGACTGGACAGGGATACTTCGGGCTGTTTACTGATTGCAAAAAAACGTAGCGCCTTACGCAAATTACATGAACTGTTTCGCGGCGACGGCATCCAAAAAACTTATCTCGCACTGCTGATGGGGCAATGGATGCAGAAAAAACAGTGGGTGACGGCGCCTTTGCAGAAAAATGCCGGTACCGGTGGCGACCGCATGGTGGTAGTTAATCCGTCGGGCAAAGCGTCGGAGACACTGTTCAAGCGTTTAAAACTTTTGCCGCAGGCAACGCTGGTCGAAGCTTCGCCGAAAACCGGACGCACCCATCAGATCAGGGTTCATGCGGCCTGGCTTGGGCACCCTATTATCGGCGATGACCGCTACGGCGATTTTGAACGCAACCGGGCCTTCCAAAAAAAAGGTTATAAACGCTTGTTTCTTCACGCTTACCGGTTAGAATTTGAACATCCGGTGTCCGGTCAATATTTGATTGTTACGGCGCCGGTACCGCAGGCTATGGAAAATTTAAGCAATCATGAAGAAACGATTTGATCTGATCATATTCGATTGGGACGGCACGCTGATGGATAGCATTGACTGGATCGTCAGTTGTCTGCAAAACGCGGCGCGCCTGTGCGGCTGCGAAATTCCTGAAACACAGGCGGCCAAGGATATTATCGGCTTGAGTATCGACCGTGCGATAAACACCTTGTTTCCTGACGCCGATGCGCCGACCCGAACGCAATTGGTGAGGCATTACGGTGAACTGTTTGCCGAAAGGCCCTTGAGCCGGGATGATTTGTTCACGGGTGTTTATGGCATGTTGACGGAACTTGAGCAAAACGGTTACCGTTTGGCGGTCGCCACCGGCAAAGGCCGGGCCGGTTTACGACGGGTTCTTCAGGAAACCGGAACGCAGGATTTGTTTTGCGCGACGCGCTGTGCCGATGAAACGGCGTCAAAACCGAGTCCGCTCATGCTTCATGAAATTCTGGCGGCTACCGATGTGCCTGCGCAGCGTGCCTTGATGGTGGGGGATTCCGTCCATGACTTGCAAATGGCGGCCCATGCCGGTATCGCCTCGGTCGGAGTATCCTGCGGCGCGCATGACGCTAAAGTTTTACAGCAATACCAACCGTTATTTTGTCTGCCGCAAACGGCACAGTTAATAAACTTACTTTGAGGTTGAAAAAAGTGGAAAGCAATCATGACAATCAGGGAGCGAAGAAGGTGGGCTGGGAACGCGAAGCGATAGAAAAACTCGCTTTTGCCGCCGTAACGGAGCAAAGAAGGGCCAGACGCTGGGGGATTTTCTTCAAATTGCTGCTGTTTGTTTATTTACTGGCTGTTTTGGCGGTCGCGATGTATCCGAAACTGCAAAAAGATTTCGGCATGGCAGGCGGCACCGGCGGCCACACCGCCGTCATCGATGTTGTCGGCGTCATCGCTGAAGACAAAGCGGCCAATGCCGACAGCATTATCGAGGGATTGCGCGAGGCGGTGAAGGACAAAGGCACTCAAGGCATCATCCTTAATATCAATTCACCGGGCGGTAGCCCTGTGCAATCGGATTATGTCTATAACGAAATCAGGCAAATTAAAAAAGAACATCCCGATTTGCCGGTGATTTCAGTAGTCAGCGATATTTGCGCTTCCGGGGGGTATTACATCGCTGCCGCCGCCGATAAAATCTATGTCAATCAGGCCAGTATTATCGGCTCGATAGGTGTGGTGATGAATGGCTTCGGTTTTGTTGATACACTTGAAAAATTAGGCGTGGAGCGGCGTCTGTTGACGGCCGGTGCGCACAAGGCCATGCTCGATCCGTTTTCGCCCGCTAA
This sequence comes from Gammaproteobacteria bacterium HGW-Gammaproteobacteria-3, assembly GCA_002843155.1. Classification (GTDB taxonomy): domain Bacteria; phylum Pseudomonadota; class Gammaproteobacteria; order Methylococcales; family Methylomonadaceae; genus PGZD01. The sequence goes on along the minus strand of PGZD01000074.1, from coordinate 5,674 downwards.
CGAAGGCGAAACGCAGCATATGCAAAGATTGCTGGATCAGGTTCATACCCAATTTATCGATGCGGTTCGCGCCGGTCGCGGCGATAGGCTTAAAGTCAACGACGAGTTGTTTTCCGGACTGGTCTGGACGGGTAGGGAAGGTGTCGATCTGGGTTTGGCGGATGCTTTTGGCAATGTCAAGTTTGTCGCCAAAAATGTTATCGGGACGGAAAAACTGGTCAATTTTACACCCCAGGAGCGCTTGCTCGATCGCATTGCCGGTAAACTGGGTACTTCGTTTGGACAGTCTTTGGGTGCTTTGTCCGAAAAGTGGTTGCTGCGCTGAATTTGAATTCAGTCAGGGTTCAGTGTGTTTTGCTTAAAGTGCCAGCCTAGGATTATAGATATAGCAGCCCGCAACGTTTGGCGTGTTGGGCGGTCGTGAAAAAAGAAAGCATCCGTGCGGGAAAACAAATTATAATTTAAGGTTATTAAAAGAATGTTTTCAATCATGACGAACAAAAATCAATACATCAACGCCGTCAATGCATAACCCTCAGCTATTGAGTCAGTGAGGTTTAACTTTGTATGAGCCCCTTAAACGTTTTATATTTTGTGCTGGTCTGCAATGGCAAATTTTATTAAAGCACTTTTGCTCTTTCTTCTCATACCAACAGTGGCTTTCCCCCAAAGCGCATTGATGTTGGCTGTGGTCACTCTCGATGACGCAACCAAGCAAGTTCGGCAAGACAGTCAAAAAAAAATTCTGGGGGCCAAAACGGAATCTATTGACGGCCGGGAAGTGCATGTTATTAAAGTCTTGACGCCGGACGGGCGCATTCAGCATTTAAAAATCGATGCGGAAACAGGTCGCTTGTTGGGTCGGGACTGATAAATTGAAGGTGATGTCATGCGTATTCTGGTAGTGGAAGACGAACAGGTTATTTGCGGGCAAATCAAAAAATTCCTGGCTGATAAAGGCTTTGCGGTCGATACCGCAAACACTGGCAGTGAAGGTTATTACCAAGGCAAGGAATACCCGATTGATGCGGCTATTATCGACATTGGCTTACCCGATTTTTCAGGCATCGAATTGATCAGGCGCTTGCGTAAAGACGCTATAACCATCCCTATTTTGATCTTGACGGCAAGGAGTCGCTGGCAGGAAAAAGTTGAAGGACTTGAAGCTGGGGCTGATGATTATTTGGTTAAACCGTTCCATTACGAAGAATTGCTGGCGCGTTTGAATGCCTTGATCAGACGTTCCGGCGGTAAGGCTCATCCGGTTTTGAGTCATGGTAATATCGAACTCGATACCGTATCGCAAGAAGTCAGCGTGGCTGGCGATAAACTTGAGTTAACCGCTTTTGAATATAAAGTGCTTGAGTATTTGCTGTTCCGGAAAGGCGAAGTCGTTTCAAAATCCGTGTTGACCGAGCATATTTATGAGGAAGACTTCGACCGCGACAGTAATGTCATTGAAGTGTTTATTGGCCGCCTGAGAAAAAAACTCGATCCCGACGGCACCACGAAACCCATCGAAACTTTACGCGGACGGGGTTACCGCATTCCGGCCAATTAGTTGGTTTTGTCCACTCTCTTCTCTCCTCGAATTGCGCCGATGAAGCGCGTCAAAAGCTTTCAGGTTTGTCGTGAAGTTTAAATCGCTCAGTTTCCGTTTGTTGGTTTCTGCCGGCGTCGTGCTGGCCGCTTTTTTTGCACTGGTTGCGATAGTGCTGGAACAGGGCTATCGGCAGAGCGCCGAACAAGCGCTTCAAAGCACCTTGAGAATTCAGGTTTATGCGTTGTTGTCGGCTGCTGAAATGAGCAAATCCGGACGTATCAAAATGCCGAAAATTTTAAGGGAGCCCCGTTTTATCAATCCCGGTTCCGGGCTTTACGCATGCATACAAAAAGCGGGAGGTGATGTTCAATGGCGCTCGCCTTCTTCGATCGGTCTGAATCTGAGCAATGCACCGAAGATGACATCCGGAGAATACCTTTTTTTGCTGGATGATCAAGGTCGCTATGTGTTGCATTACGATGTGATTTGGGAGAACGAGACCGGTAAGGAACAGGAGTATGTTTTCAGTGTGGCCGAAGATAGTCAGTTTGTCACCAAGCAGGTCGATCGGTTTCGGACGACTTTGCGGTCATTACTGACTCTGATTGGATTGGTGCTGATTTTATTCCAGTTTGCGGTATTGCGCTGGAGCTTGAAACCCTTGCGGCTTATCGTCAAGGATCTTGAAGCCATTGAGCGGGGAGAGAAAATGCGACTCGATGGTTTTTATGCGACGGAATTGCAAGGGCTTGCCGGTAATCTCAATGCCTTGGTCAGCAGTGAGCGGGCGCATCTGGAACGCTACCGGAATACCCTGGCCGACCTGGCGCACAGTTTAAAAACCCCGCTGGCCATTTTGCGAGGTTGGGTAGACTCTTCACAGGTAAACAGGCAAACGGTGCAGGATCAAATTTCACGGATGGATGAAATTGTCGAATATCAATTGCAGCGCGCCGCCGCCAAAGGCGAAAAGAAAATAACCGGCACGGTCGATGTTTCTGTCGTCATCGATAAAATCATAGCCTCCATGCACAAAGTGTATGCCGATAAAGCGATACATTTCGAGATCGAAAAGCCCGATAATTTTAAAGTTTACTGTGAGCAAGGCGATATTTACGAAATTGCCGGGAATCTGATCGATAATGCCTGTAAATGGTGTGATAGCAACATAAAAGTCAGTCTGTCAAACAAAAGCCAGACCCGGCAGAATGATTTTGCCCTGGTTTTGCAAGTGGAAGACGACGGCCCCGGAATTCCGGCTGATCATTTGCAGAATATTCTGAAGCGGGGCGTCAGGGCGGATCAAAACACTCACGGGCACGGTATCGGCATGGCCGTGGTTAATGAGCTGATCGAATTGCTCGGCGGTCGACTGGTTGGTGACAAGAGCGAAGTCCTCGGCGGTATGCGCTGGCAGGTTTATTTGCCTTGAAAGTTTGTCACTGTTCGTTTATCGGGTGCAGGCAGGATGCTCCAATCCAACAGCCAAGAACTCAGCTTTTCTGGTTATGACTAAATGATCAGCGCGATTATCAGAAAAATAATAAGCAGTATCGGCCAGAAAAAGGGCGCTGCAATGGCAATTCCCAGTAAGGCGATAAACGTGGCGGTCATAAATATGAACACGCCAACCCCTAAAAACAGCAATAGCATAAGTACCCCGGTCATTAGCATAATCACTAAAAATGCCGGAATAGCGGCAAAATGTACTAACGGGTCAGCAACTGGCTCGCCGTTGATCATAATACTAAATTGCCCAACGTCAGGATGAAATAAATAGCTCAAAATGGCAATTACCAGTCCCACCATGAGTACTTTTAGCATCAGTTTATTGTTACGTCGATGTTCCATAAAGCACCTTCCTTACGAAGATTGAGTTTCAGTTGAAAAATTAAATGACACTCCTTTATGGAGAAATAAACTATTACCAAACTTTTTTAAAGGCGTACAAAATTGAGATCACGAACAAAAATATCAGCCACAACGCTGCAAACAGGACTGATCTGTTCCGCGCCAATGCAATCGCATAAGCCGCCTTGAGCAAATTATTACTGCCGCTTGCCAATATGACCGCAGAGACAATAACCGAATCGGATACGGTAAATTTGCCGCTGAGCAATGACAGGATAAACGGGTCAATATCAGTGAAGCCCACAATAATGGCCAGGAATTTAAGGCCGTAACTACCATAATTACTGTTTACATATTGAGTCAAAAACGTAAACAGCATGAATAACAAGGCAAATAAAATGGCCGTTGATAATTCCAGTGGGTGCTTGATATCACTGACATCGTGTAATTCGAACGTATGGTTTCTTACGGCCAGCAAACCAATGATTGCTAATAAGGATATAAAAATGATAGCGCTAAAAGGCGCCAATAACTGTAGCGCCACACTCCGGTCAAACACAAAAATAATCGCCAATAACCTGATGTACATCATGATTGTCGCCATTATCAGTGCAGACGATACATTGCGCCCTGATAAGCCATCCAGCCCATAAGCGCGTCGTCCAATAACAACAGTCGCCGCCGTACTGGAGTAAAGACCGCCCAGTAACCCGGTAATCAGCAGGCTGCGGCTTTTGAAGAAATAACTGTTAACAAGATAACTCAGATAAGAAAAACCGGATACGATGATCACTGCAAGCCATATTCTGTAGTATGTGACCGGCAGCATCGGGGCAATGGGTTGATCGGGCAGTAAAGGCAAAATAACGCCGGAAATAATCAGAAACTTGGCCAGTGTGACTATTTCCTCATTAGCCAGCTGGTCAGAAATGTGGTGAATCAGTGTTTTTTCACCCAATACCATGATGAGTACGACAATAAAAAGCACCAGAAACCAGCTGGGAAATAGGCTTGCAATGGGGCCTATCAAATAAATTAATAGTGCGAATATCGTGCTGAACAGCGAAAACAGTCTTTCTGCAGAGAGCCGCCAGTAAAAAACCAGCAGCAACCCTCCCAATAAAAATAAGCCCACGGCAAATAATAACCGACTGGCATCCAGTGTATACAGGATAAAACCTAATACGCCGATCAGAACAAAGGTTCGCGTACTACCAAAATGCAATTTGTAGTCATTGGCATGATGGTAGCTACGAAACTCAAGGCCGACAACAAAGGAAAAGGCCACGGTCATGACAAATTGCACTAGCAGGGGTGGGATTCCTCTGTAAAACTCCATTAACATGATGTGTCGGATTTTTCTAAACTTAACCGATTGATAGTTTTACCTGCTATTTTTGTCACATAGAACAAAACCAGCAATGAAATCACTACACCTGACACTAACAGAGGATAAGAAACGCCGCCCTGTTTTGCTGATCCGCTGACTAACCCTGCCAGATGCTTGATGGTATAACCCATGTATACCAAACTACAGTTATAAATTAAAATGCCGCTGGTTGCACTCAGATAAGGCCAGAATTTGACTTTCGTGACGGCTAACGCATAACTGAGCATTGCAAATGGCAGAGGCGTCAGGCGTAATAAAAACATCAGCTTGAATGGCTGGCTATTAATCGCAGTATCCAGCGCGGCTAAAGGCTTATGTTTGGCAATCAAAACAATAACCCTATCTTTAAATAAATATCGCCCCAGAAAAAAAATAAGCGTTGCGGCCAGATACGTTGCAATAATGATGTAAAATTCTCCAGCACCGATTGAAAATAATAAGCCTGCGGCAAAACAGAGCGTATCGACTGATATAAAAACAGGTGTCAGAACGACAAATAACACGATAAAGCCTAGCGGTGCAAAAGCTCCCAGATCCTCAATCCATAATTCCAGATCAGGAAGATAAAGCTCTAGTTCATGGCCAATGACTAATATAACGCCGGCAATCGCCAAAATTACAGATAACTTTCTGGTAATAGACATATTTTTAAGCTGCATTAGCAGTTTTCTCCTTGAAAAATTAACAGGTCATAAACCGGCATTTTCCACGAAAGTGAATCCGGATGCTTCAACACCCGATAGTGTTGATTTTAGGTAAGGTATAGCTTCTCTTTTATGGAAAAGTTCGGGATTGCATATTCTGGCTCAACCTGAACACCTATTCTGATCCAATCTGAACACCTATTCTGATTTAACTTGAACACTGATTCTGGTTTCAAGCTGAACACT
>PGZD01000131.1 GCA_002843155.1 Gammaproteobacteria bacterium HGW-Gammaproteobacteria-3 | reverse complement strand
AAAGAGCCATTGATTTTAAACATCTTTTTTTGCGAAATATCACCAAAAAACTGAATATCAATGACTTAGAGGGGTTTTGGTGACGAAGTTAGGGTAAGGGTCGTAAGGTGAACACCTTACGACCCTGCTGAGATCCGGTGGCTATGCGACAAGTGACGAAGTGGCCGTGTAATTGGGTGAGTACATCGTCCTCGCTTTCTTCCAAAGTTAACCAGCTATTCTCTGCATCGCGCTCCAGCAGGCTACGCTTTTCCAGACAGCGAGCGACCCGGTGGCTGAGGGTGTTAACGAGCCCATTGAGGTCCTGCTGAGTGGGTGCCTTGACCCGATGGAAGCGCTGCTGGCCATAGGCATCTTCGGCGTAGACGCCATCAAGAAACAGCATGTGAAAATGAACATTGAGATTGAGCGCAGAACCAAAGCGCTGGATCAACGTCACAGTACCGGTTTGCGCGGTAGCCTTGGCGAAACCGGCTTGCTTGATTAAATGCGTGGAGAGTGTGCGGTAGACAATGCCCAATACTGTACCCATCAGCTCTGGGTAACGAGCCAGGAAAAAGCGAAGCTGGAAAGGAAAACTCAGCACCCGCCAAGCCGAGTTGGTTGAATACGGAATGGTTGTTAGCCGGGTTTGATCAGCAGAAATCAAAAGCTATCGAAGCTTACAAATGTTTCGTTAGTGCGGGCAAAGGCCAACCATCACCGTGGGAGCAATTGAAAAATCAAATATTTTTGGGCGATGAAAAATTTGTGGGGGCAATGCAAGGTCTGATAAGTGTTGATAAGCAGCTAAGTGAGTTCCCAATTTCACAACGCAGAGCGGTGCCGAAGGAGCTGTTGTATTATGCTGAGAAGTACAAGATACGAAATGAAGCTATTATATCTGCCTATGCGGGCGGTGGTTATAGCTTGAAAGAGATAGGCGATTATTTTGATTCGCGGATTCAACTAACAAGTGCAATTCATTTTGAGTAATTAAGAAGGGGTCAACTGTTATAGTGCGACTCCTTCTCAATCCGACCAAAGATGGATAAGCGATGACAGACTACAAACAGTTGACCGAAGCACAACGATACCAGATTGCCGCCTTATTGAAAGCGGGACAGACAAATAAAAAGATCGCCGAGATCATTGGGGTCTCTGATAGCACGGTTAGCCGTGAGTTAACCCGTATCGCGGGTTACGCAGATATCGTCCTAAACAGGCTCAGATCAAATCGGACCGACGCAAACAACAATCCTTTGGCGGGCGATGTAATCCCCGGTGCCGAAGGCGCACGCAAAGTTCGCTGGTCTATAGCGGGTAAAGGCAAACGCGGCGGTGTCCGCGTTATTTATTTCAACCTGACCGAACAAGGCACCATCGCATTGATTACGCTTTATCAAAAAGCCAATCAAGCCGATATTCGACCCAGCGACATTCAAAAGGCGGTGTAACGTGGACATAGAAAAAATAGCGCAAGCCATAGAGGCCGATGCCGGCATGCCCTTGGACGAACTTAGACAAAGCCTGGCGGAAATGCAGGCCGGTGTCGGCCGAGTGCATACCCCGGGGCAAATCCTGCTGCGCACCGCACGCCATGAAACCGGTTTGTCGCAACAAGCCTTTGCCGACCTGATCAACACGCCGGTCGCCACCTTGCGCGACTGGGAACAGGGCCGCTTCTCGCCTTCCGGCGCGGTGCAATGCCTGCTAAAGCTCATTTGCAAACATCCTGAATGGTTGAAAGAATTGGAAGCGCATTAATACTACCAAGGGCTCAAAAGTCATCAATGTTGCTTGCGCCAACCGATAGCAACATAAATGTTTTACCTATCACGGCAATTACCTATAATTAGTATTATTTGCATATTCTGGCTCAACCTGAACACCTATTCTGATCCAATCTGAACACCTATTCTGATTTAACTTGAACACTGATTCTGGTTTCAAGCTGAACACTT
>PGZD01000073.1 GCA_002843155.1 Gammaproteobacteria bacterium HGW-Gammaproteobacteria-3 | reverse complement strand
AGGAAAAAGGCAGGCCTGCGTCGAAAAACTGCCGTGATTATATTCAGCGAGCCGACAAAATCCTGAAAAAATCGAGTTTTCTTTCAGGCACTAATTACAAATAACGCGCCAGCAAGCCATGAGCTGCGTCCATTTCAGGCACCGGAATTCTGACTTCATAGCCCCCGCCGGGCGCCTCCTGCATGGGGTGGCCGTGTAAATCCTCCATTGCTTCGACAATAATATCGCGGTTACCTTCCGGCAAAATCAGTTCAACTCTGTCACCGAGGGCAAATTTGTTTTTGACTTCGATTTCTGCCAGTCCTGTCGCTTTATCATAGTTTCGAATTTCGCCGCAAAACTGTTGCCGATGGCTTTTTGAATAGCCGCTGATATAGTTTTGATGCTCGTGGGTATGATGACGCTGGTAAAAACCGTCGGTATAGCCGCGATTGGCAAGATTTTCCAGAATACCGATCAATTCAGGCTGAAACGGACGTCCGGCCAGGGCGTCATCGATGGCCTGCCGGTAAGTCTGCGCGGTTCTGGCAACGTAATAGTGGGATTTGGTGCGGCCTTCGATTTTAAGGCTGTCAACACCGATCTCGACCAGCCGCTGGACATGCTCGATCGCGCGCAAGTCTTTCGAGTTCATGATATAAGTGCCGTTTTCATCTTCCATGATCGGCAGCAGTTCACCTTTACGGCCTTCTTCTTCCAGAAAATAAACCTGATCCGCCAACGGATGACGTTCGGCGCCGCCGCAACTGGCGGTACTGATATCGGCCATCGATAAAACGCCGCTTGTCGGTACATAATCACCTTCCACCTGTTCCTGTGCGGGCAAGGTATCGTATTTCCAGCGGCAGGAATTGGTGCAGGCGCCCTGGTTCGGGTCACGGTGATTGAAATAACCGGAAAGCAGGCAGCGCCCTGAATAGGCGATACAGAGCGCGCCATGGACAAAGACTTCAAGTTCTATATCCGGGCATTCCTGGCGTATTTGTTCGATTTCATCCAGCGACAACTCCCGGGATAAAATAATGCGCTCCACACCTGTTTTCTGCCAGAATTTAACTGCGGCATAATTGACGGTATTGGCCTGCACCGATAAGTGGATGGTCTGATCCGGCCAGGCGTCTTTGGTTATCATGATCAAGCCTGGATCAGCCATGATCAGGGCATCGGGCATCATTTCGATGACCGGCGCCATATCGGCTATCCAGGTTTTGATTTTGCTGTTATGCGGAATGACATTGGCGGCCAGGTAGAATTTTTTCCCCAGCCCGTGCGCCTCGCCGATGCCTTTGGCCAGATTTTCTTTTTGAAAATCATTGTTGCGCACCCGTAAACTATAGCGCGGTTGCCCGGCATAAACCGCATCGGCGCCATAAGCAAAAGCATAACGCATATTCTTGAGCGTGCCGGCCGGAGAAAGTAATTCCACTGATTTCATGTCAGGTCTTTAAAATTTCTACCGCTTCACTATTCAACAACGCCTCCAGGCATGATAGCGGGCGACCCACTTTAACAAGGTTTCCGGCGCGTGCAGGCGTTTCCACACACCTGCCGCATATTTATTGGCTTCAGCCAGGGTTGGATAAATATGAATGGTGCCGAGTATTTTGTTCAAGCCGATACCGTGCTTCATGGCCAGCACAAATTCCGCGATCAAGTCGCCGCCGTGTTCACCCACGATGGTGACACCCAATATTTTGTCCTTGCCGGGGACTGTCAAAACTTTCACGAAACCGTGCGCCTCGCCATCGGCAATCGCGCGATCGAGATCGTCAATGCCATAAGTGGAAACTTCATAGGCAATGCCTTGCTCTTTTGCCTCTTGCTCGTTCAAACCCACTCTGGCGACTTCGGGGTCGGTGAAAGTCGACCAGGGGATTACCGAATAATCGGTACGAAATTTTTTGAACTGGCCAAATAAAGCATTGACCGCTGCATACCAGGCCTGATGCGCTGCGGTATGGGTAAATTGATAAGGCCCCGCGACATCGCCCACGGCATAAATATTCGGGTAATTGGTTTCCTGAAAACCGTTAGTGGCAATAGTTTTGTTCGGCGACAGCGTAATGTCCAGTTCTTCCACGCCATAGTTTTTGATATTGGCGGCGCGCCCGATGGCAACCAGCACTTCATCGAAAACAATTTTCACGGTTTCGCCTTTATGCTCGGCCAACAGGATGTTTTCGTCGTTTTCGATGGCAAACTTTTTGGCTGTGTGTTCCACGCGCACATCAACGCCTTCCTGCCTGAACTTTGACATGACCGCCGCCGACACTTCCGGGTCTTCACGCACCAACAGACGCGGCGCCATTTCCACCTGTGTCACCTGGCTGCCCAGACGCGCGAAGCTTTGCGCCAATTCACTGCCGATCGGGCCGCCACCCAGCACTAACAAGCGCTGAGGCAATTCCCGAAGCGCCCAGATATTATCCGAAGTGAGTGGTTTTATAAGATCAAGGCCCGGTATCGGCGGCACCAACGGACGCGCTCCGGCGGCGATCACGATGGCGCGGGAAGTGATCGTTTGCACACCTTCGGCGGTTTTTATCCGTACTTCCCAGGGCGAGATAATTTTGGCTTCCCCGATCACAATGTCAACACCCAGCCCGGTGTAGCGCTCAATCGAATCATGCGGCTCCACAGTTTTGATGACCGACTGCACACGCTCCATGACATCGGCAAAATCGAATTCGGCGCTGGCTTGCTTGATTCCGAATTCTTTAAAACGATTGAGATGGGAGAGCCATTTAGCTGAACGAATCAGCGCTTTTGAAGGGACACAACCGGTATTGAGGCAATCACCACCCATTTTATGCTTTTCAATCAAGGTGACTTTGGCTTTGACCGCCGCAGCGATATACGCCGTGACCAAACCACCGGAACCGGCGCCAATCACCACCAGGTTATTATCGAAATGCTGAGGTTTCGGCCATTTAGCGTAAACTTTACGGGCATTGATGCTGTCAACGATTTTTCTGGCCAGCAACGGAAAAATGCCCAATAAAGCAAATGAACCCAATAATGTCGGCGATAAAATCCCCGACAGCGATTCAATCTTTGCCAATTGCGTGCCCGCGTTAACGTAAACAATAGTTCCGGCCAGCATACCGACCTGACTCACCCAGTAAAATGTCAGGGTTTTCAATGCGGTCAAACCCATCGCCAGGTTGATCATAAAAAACGGAAAAATAGGCACCAGACGCAGTGTAAACAGATAAAAAGCGCCGTCACGGCGGACACCTTCATCCAGAGCTTTAACGCGCGCGCCGAACTTGGCTTTTACCGCATCCCTGAACAAAAAGCGCGCCGCCAGAAACGCCAGTGTCGCACCGATGGTCGATGCAAACGAGACGATTACAGTGCCTCCCAACACACCGAATATAGCGCCGCCTGCCAGCGTCATAATCGTAGCTCCCGGCAGCGACAATGCCGTCACCAAAATATAGGTCAGCATATAAATGGCGACCGCCAGAACAGGCTGGTTTTGAAAATAGGCGTCTATCGCGGCCTGCTGACCTTTGAGCGCTTCCAGAGTGAGGTATTGCTGAAGATCAAAAACAAAAAAAGCGACTATCAAAGCCGCAATAAGCACTAGCAAAAATGATTTAGACGATTTCATCATGTTTCCTGGCTATTTCAATGCTCGATTCAAAAATTTTACCAGCACCGATAAAACGATTTTTTCCGAATGATTCAACATGCTTTTACTGCCTTTATAAATGGATGACGTGTTTTCGTCGGTCAGTATGTGATTTGCTAACAAAATCTAAGACGCTTCAAATCTGCGTGACATCATTTACCCAATGTCAACAAGCTGTCATCCTGGCGCAGCAGATACAACATCAAGCACCCGGCCAGCATGGGCCAGGCGGCAAAAAACAACAAATGCGACCCGGTAAACGGCGAAAGATATTGTTGATACGAAGAAAATGTGGAAACGGCGTGCAAAATCAGCACCGCGCCATAACAAAAGCGCTTATAAACACCCAGCACAAAACCGGCCAGAATGACCAATTCTATAAAGCCTATAACCGCCATGATGGTGCTTTCGAGGCCATTTATAAAATAGAATTTTTCAAAAATCTTGGCCGAGTGCCCCGGATTGATGAATTTATCCAATGTCCACATCAGCATCACGACAAAGATACCGATACGCATCAACAACAATGACAATTTCAGTTTGAATTGATGGTTCATAAATCACCTTGAGCGGGATGAATAAGTTTGCAGGGATGCCTCAATTCAGGTCTTGTATTACAAAATTTCTCTGGCGCCGTTAAAAGCGTCCCTGAAATCGAGATACAACGGTTTGTCGGTGTTCAGCATGGCCTTGAGCAGCTTATGCTGCAATTTATATTTTATATCGCCCACGGCCAAAGCCCCGACACCGACTGCCCCGTGAGCGTTCACGGCATGAATCAAAGGTTTGCCGAAATCACTGCGTTTAATGCCTTCGATACCCATCGGCGGCACCGCGTTGACATCACCCGCGACTTTTAGTTGCCGGGCATGTTCCAGCACTTTGCCGCTTAACACCTGAATACCCGCTTTAGCGGTGCAGAAGATAATATCGGCAGCCTCGATCAATTGGGCTTTTTGTGCGTCGGAAGTGGCGAGTGCGCCGGACAAATCCGATTTGAAACGGCGGTTGTATTCCGTGGCGGCATCGTTTGCGACATCGGCCGACAAATGATCCACCAATGTCGTTTGCGCGCCTGCCAGGGACGCGATGACACCCGTGGCGATACCGACAGGCCCGGTGCCGCCGAAAACCAGAGCTTTACACTGTGCCAGCTCTTGCCCATGCTGTGTTTTGAGTTCTTTTTCCACGCAGGCAACCAAAGCGGCAGCCGTTGTGAAAGCGCCGCTGGGGTCAGCGAAAACGGAAATTTCAAAAGGCGGCACCATGGCTTGTCTGGCCGCATTGAGCATATCGATGGCCAAGCCCATATCACGCCCGCCGATAAACAATCCGGTGCGTTTAACACCGGTCGGCCCCCGAGAAAAAACAGCATCTTGAGTCAAGCCGTGAACGCTATCCAATTTAACATTGCTATAAGGCATGAGCACATCAAAGCCTGCATCCAGCGCCATATTGATATCAAAAGGGCTGTTATTCGGCATCGGGTCAAACATGTGAAGGATGCTTCGCTTCTGCATTGAGTTTCCTTATTTGTTAGACAGAGAATGAATTGAACCGTTCGCCCGGTGTGGGTCAGGTATTAGCTTTAATGTATTCCCGCGCCACTTCAAAAGCATGGGTGAAATACAGATAAAGCGGTTTTTCACTCGATATCATGAGTTTGAGCAATTTGTTTTGCGCCTGGTATTTAATATTACCGATAGCCAACGCGCCTATGCCCACGGCGCCGCTATTGGAACTGGCAATCGGCGTGCCGTTATGAAAAGCGTCCACCCCGGCAATACCGGCGGGCGGCACGGCATTGACATCGGCGGCGACTTTAAGCCTGGGGGCTGCGGCAAGCAATTCAGCGCTTAACAGCTCGATCCCGGCCGCGCCGGTGGCGAACACGATATCAGCAGTTTTCATATAGTCGGCTTTATCGGCATCGGCGCCTGCCGCGATGGTAATTTTGCCTTCGCCGAATTCATTACTGCACAAATCGGCAATACGCTCGGCTTTATCCAGTTGCCGACCAATGAGCCTGACATGGGCGCCGGCCAGCGCCGCAATAACCGCAGCCGCTTGGCCAACCGGGCCGGTACCGCCAAGAGCCAGGATGTTCTGACCTTCAAGCGTGGTGTTAAATTTGCTCTTTAACTCGCGCTCTACGGCGGCAACCAAGCCGGCGGCGGTGGTAAAGGCGCCGCTGGGATCAGCGAAAACCGAAACTTCAAAAGGGGGAACCATCGAGTTTTTAGCGGTTTTAAGCATATCCATCGCTTGTTTGGTATCCCTGCCGCCGATGAAAATACCGGTTTTCTGCAAACCTTTAGGGCTGCGGGAAAAAATCACATCCTGCACCAATCCGCGCACTTCGCTGGGCTCCACATTGATGTAAGGCATTGCGCTAACCCAACCCGCATCCTGCGCCATATTGACGTCAAACGGACTTAAATTTTTAGCGGTTGTTATCATATGTAAAATAAATGGTTTTTCCACGGGTTCTCCACCTTTTTTATAGCTATTCAGCTCAAGAGTATAAAAGAAAAAACGTAACTATTCAGCGTAAATAATTAAAAATAATGCTTGACAATGTTTTTGCCCGAAAAAACAAAAATCCCAAGCTTTCCGAATCAGGCATCAAACAGCGCCCACAAAGAGGCGCCCAGCCCTTATAAAGCCAATCCTGCTACAGGAATGCCTATTTAACAACCGCGACACGTTTAGTGGCAAATTTTTAACCCTTCCTTTACAGATAAATTATCGTTACTGTAACGAATTTACGCGGCAAACTGACACTGTCATGAATTTTGAACGCAAAACACAGCAACGCCGCAAGGCTTACGCGGCCAGGGCCGCCCAACGTGATAAAGAAACACTCAGCCGGTGCATTTGCAAGCGTTTTATCGCGCTGCCCGCCTTCGAACACGCACAAACCGTCCTGTGGTATCTGCACTGCCGCAGCGAAGTCAGAACTCACGAAACAGTGCTGCAACAACTGTCCGGCGCTCGCTGCACCGTGATTCCCTATTGCACTGAAGATACTGAAGGCCGCCCCAGGCTCGGACTATGGCGCCTGCAAGATAGGGCCGAATTGGTGCCGGGAATGTGGGGTATATTGGAGCCACCTAAAACCCGATGGGGCGAGTCGGGTAAAGAAATCGAACCCGAACACCTGGATATGATCATGGTGCCCGGTGTCGCTTTCGACAGACAAGGGGGACGGCTGGGTAATGGCGCCGGTTACTATGACCGCTTACTCAGCCGGGTCAGAGCGGATTGCATCAAGGTGGGCGTGGCTTACGAAGCCCAGTTAATGCCTGAAATATTCATGGCGCCGCACGACATTTACATGGATTATGTGCTGACCGAACAAGCCGTTTATCCAGCTAAAATTTGAGGATAGGAGCGCATGACGCCTACAGCATTGAAACAACAAATACCGTCTTCTCCGGCTTATGTATTCGACCGGGACATCATGTTATCGGCACTGCAAAAAATCGATCTGATTCGGCGGCAATCGGGCTGTAAGGTATTGTATTCGATCAAATCCCTGCCCTTGACTCAGGTATTACAATGGCTTTTGCCTTATGTCGATGGCTTTTCCGTCAGCTCTCTGTTCGAGGCGCGTCTGGCTGATGAAATACTGGCAGGACAAGGATCACTGCATTTGACGACACCGGGGGTGCGCCCGGATGAGGCCGCCGAATTAACCCGGCTTTGCAGCCATATCAGTTGTAATTCGCTGAATCAGTACCGTTTGTTCTCGGGGCTTGAGACACAATGCGCCGCCATCGGCGTGCGCTTGAATCCGGCCTTGTCTTTTCTGACCGATGAGCGCTTCGATCCCTGCCGACCGTTTTCAAAACTCGGCATTCCTCTGGCCGAGCTGGAGGCGGCCCGCACTATTGCACCGATCAGAGGTCTGCATTTTCATACCGTATTTTCCGCGCTGGATTTTGAGCCTTTAATCCGAACCCTCGCTATCATCAGAACGCAGTTGGGAGAAAAGTTTACCCAGATTGAATGGCTTAACCTGGGCGGTGGTTATTTATATAACCAGATTGCAGATACCGACGCTTTTGTGGAATCAGTGCGCTCTTTAAAAGCGGAATTTGATCTGGATGTATTTATCGAACCGGGCAAAGCCATTGTCGGAGAAGCCGGCTACTTACTGACCACTGTCATCGACTGCATCACCAATGACGGAAAAAATATCGCGGTTTTGGATACCAGCGTCAACCATCACCCGGAAGTCTTTGAATATCAGATGTCACCCACATTGCACGAGCATCGCCCCAATGGCCGTCACAGTGCCATTTTGGCAGGATCGACCTGCCTTGCGGGCGATATTTTCGGCGAATACCGTTTCGATGATCCTTTAAAAATGGGTGACAAACTGCTTTTTAAGCAGGTTGGCGCCTATAGCCTGGTCAAAGCCAACCGTTTTAACGGGTACAACCTACCGGATATTTATGCACTGGAGGCAGGTCGGCCAACTTTACTGAAAAACTACCGGTATCAGGATTATCGGGGGCAGTGGTAAGTTGAAGAAAATGATAGTTTTCGCACTTTAAATTTGGACATTGGAGGTGGAGGGTAGCGCCAAAGTTTATTTAGATGAAAGTGGCATCGAGCGTCGATCTGAGGGGCTTGGTAACAATTGATGAGATGCACAAACTATTTGCAATCACGTAATAGCCGCGTGCGGCGAAGCGCTCCAGAAAAGCATGGCAAGTACGATGTTATTTTTGTCGAAAGAAACCGGTTTACTCGACCGAAAAATATATCCTGCCTTGCTCCCTTAAACCAAACCAAGGCTAATAAAAATAACCTCTGTACACGACAAAAAACATGAACCCGATGTAAGTCATTGATTTTTTATTTGCGGTCTTGAATTTAACTCTTGAAAAATCGATTAGTTAGATTTCATAACCAATTTTTGTCGTGTACAGAGAAAAATAACGAGATATGATTTTTTACTTTTAATCTTGATGAGATGGGTGGGTGATCTTTATTAATCCGACAGTCTCAGCAGCCAAAGCCTCACTCAAAAGCCGTACCACACGAGCCAGGGCGCCACGGTTTTGCTCGACGAATTGCCGCCCTCGAACCGACAATTCCCGGCTTTTGTTCGCATCCGCGTTCAGGCTGCGTACCGCCTCGCTGATTGCCGCCTTATCCGGGCATTGAATAGCCGCTTGATGCGCCAGTATATTGCGTTCAATTTCCCTGAAATTATCCATGTACGGCCCAAACAATATCGGCACACCGAGAGCCGCCGGCTCCAGAACATTATGGCCGCCCGCCGGAACCAGACTGCCCCCGACAAAAGCCAAATCCGCCGCCGCATAAAACAGCTTCAATTCGCCCATGCTGTCGAGTAAAAAAACATCCGTTTTTTCGCTGCAAGGATGGTCTGATGACCGCTTCAACACCGCCAGACGAGCTTGCAAGCACAACTTTTCCACATCGTTGAATCGCTCGGGATGGCGAGGCGCGAGCAGCAGCAGCAAATTGGGAATAGCGGTTTTTAAGTCCCGGTATAGTTCCAGAAATACCGATTCCTCTTTGTTATGCGTGCTGGCGATAATCCAGACAAAGCGCTTAGCGAATAATCCGGTTTTAAGGCGCTTGCCTTGCTCGACAAGCTCGGGTTCAAACACGCTATCGAATTTAAGATTGCCGACCGCCTTCACCCGGGAGCGTTTCACGCCTATTTGTACAAAGCGCTCGGCATCGGCCTGCGTTTGTGCCGCAATCAAGGATACGTGCGCCAGCGTGGCGCCCATCAAACCGGGTATTTTAAGATAGCCTCGGGTCGATTTTTGCGACAAGCGGGCATTGACGATAAATAAAGGAATATGTAGTCTTGCGCACTGCGCGAACAGATTGGGCCAGATTTCGGTTTCGACAACGACCGCCAATCCCGGCCTGAATCCGGCCAGAAAACGGCCCACGGCATCGGGCAAGTCATAGGGCAAATAAACATGCTCGACACTGTCACCGAGCACCGCCCTGACGCGCGAAGAACCCGTGAGTGTTGTGGTGGTCACCAGAATTTTTTTTGCGGGATAGTGACTTTGTATGCGTCTGACCAGTGGAAATATCGCTTCGGCTTCACCGACTGAAACAGCGTGAAACCAGATGTCAGCGTGATCGTGTTGATTTTTATAGAAGCCCAGACGCTCCCGGATACGTTTGAGATAATCGGGCGTTTTGATGCCGCGCAGAGCCAGCCTCGCCAAAACCAGCGGCAGAACGAGATAAAAAACAGCGGAATAAATCCATCGCATAGCCAGAGCCATCTGTCGATAAGAAAGCGCTCATAGCACTGAGCTATGATTTTCTCAATTCGTTATTTAATTGCCGCCGCGTTGCGAATGAAAAAGCGCAAACGCCGGGCTTTAGCCCGGCACGGCACTCTCAAGATAACGTCAGGCTTCGGCAACCACGGTCAATGCCACAGTGCCCACCACATCGCTATGCAAATCGATGGCGACTGCGTAATTGCCGATTTGACGAATCGGGCCTTGCGGCAGGCGTATTTCGTTTTTTTCAACCTTGACGCCGGCTTCGGTTATGGCCTCGGCAATATTCTGCGTGCCAATTGAACCGAATAACTTGCCTTCATCTCCGGCTTTGTGGGCCAGAGTGATTTCCAGTTTAGCCAACGCTTGGGCACGCGCTTCAGCTGCACTCAGTTTTTCCGTCGCCGCTTTTTCCAGTTCGGCGCGGCGCGCTTCAAATTCAGCTAATTTTGCCGCTGTAGCCGGTACCGCCTTACCTTTCGGCAGCAAATAATTTCGGCCGTAACCGGCTTTAATCGTGACTTTATCACCCAGACTACCCAGGTTTGCGATTTTTTCAAGCAGGATAACTTCCATCGTTTTAAGACCTCTGTGTTCGGTTTTACCGAATTGTTTCGGCGCACTCAGGCGTCCGTTTGTTTCGAAAATTTATTACGTAAGTCCAGCCAGGCATCGCTGAGACCAATCAAGGCAACAGGCGCCATGGCATGGGGAATCAACAGCAGTGTCACATAAAATACCGGCATCCAGAAGCGCCCGGATTTCAATCCCGCCAGCAGCAAATGCACCACAGCCGCGCCAATGAAGGTGTACAGCACAAACAGCAAAATAGTGACATTCCAGGCTATTTCAGAAACGCTTCCGGAACCCAGCCAGGCTGCGGCCAATACAGCCAGAGTCGCCAGCGCCAGCCACCAGTGCGTGCGTAAAGACAAGTATTCACGTCTGAAACCGCCCGGATTATAGAGAACGGCCTGCCACCAACGTCCTAAAAAAAGCCCGAACAACATGCCGTAAACGCTTCCCGCCGCGATAATACCGGTCATATAGTGCGCAAAGACAGCCAGGGATTGACGGACATTCTCAACCGGAACTTCCGGTGAACTATCGAGCATGGGTTTGACCATCTGTGTCAACACTACTTGCCACAGGGCGGCAGGCTGTTCCTGATACAGATAAAAAAATACCACCCCCAGCACACCGATCAAAACCGCTATCTCAACCGCTAACGATAAATACCGACCTTCCCTCAAAATCACTGAAATGACCCAAACCGGCAGCCATAACACCAGTCCGTAGAACAAAGCGAACTGATAGCCGCCTACCAGCAACAGACCCAACAGTGCCGCCGCCGCGCTTGCGCACAGCAATACCCAGACCCCTTCATACGCGCCCCGCCTTAACGTTACCAAGGCGACAGCGGCTGAACTTACAATACTGACCGGGGGCAAAATCAAGGAAATTATCGCCAAGGTGGATGCAACCATCACCGCCTGCATCCGGCCCTTCATGATATATTCCGCTAAGAACCGCACCTGACGTCCCCCGGCTACAATTACTCGTGCGCGTCGCAGAAAGGCAATAACGCAATAAAACGCGCGCGTTTTATTGCCGTCGTCAATTGCCGCTGATGCTTCGCACTGGTTCCGGTGATACGGCTGGGCACTATTTTGCCGGTTTCCGTAATATATTCGCTCAGTGTGTCCAGATCTTTGTAATCGATTTGATTGCCGTCTTCTACGTTGAAACGGCTGAATTTTTTACGTCTTATGTTACGCGCCATGATAATTCTCGTGATTGATAGTTACAGGTTTTCGTCAGCATCATTTTGATCAGGCTCGACAACCTCGTCACCCTCTTCGACACTGTCGTCCGCTTTGACTTTCGCGGCAGGCTTGCTTTCCTCAGCTGCTGCGGCAATGATCAACGAAGGCCCGGTAATCGCTGCTTTTTTCAACAATGTCATGCTGCGTAAAATGGCGTCGTTGAAACGAAAAGAACTTTCCAGTTCTTCCAGAGTCGCCTGATCGCATTCGATATTCATTAAAATGTAATGCGCTTTATGAATTTTATTGATGGGATAGGCCAACTGTCTGCGCCCCCAATCTTCAAACCGGTGGATGGTGCCTGATGCCGCCTCGATCGTCGCTTTGTAACGATCAACCATGGCTGCTACCTGAGAACTTTGATCAGGATGGACTAAAAAGACAATTTCGTAATGTCGCATGAATACTCCTTTCGGGTAAAGCCTCCCCTCCCTGTCTTAAAAAGAGGATGAAGCAAGGATATGGCGCGGTATGCACCAAAAAACAGAGCATTATAAAGATAATGAATTAATTTGAAAAGAATTAATGGTCTTTATCGCTATCTTCAGACCCGTTGCAACTAAACTGTAATAATTTATCGATAGAATTCAATTTGCCAAGATTCTCACAGACACATACAGACCAAGCGTTAACCCTGTCGAAAGCATTGAATCGGTTCAACTCATTATGGAACTCTCGCTACTGACTCTTAACCTGCATACTTATCAACAGCACCCCCGCCACTGCTGTTTTGAAACTATGCATCATCATGAATCGGAAGTGCATATCATCGCTGAAGCCATTGCCCATTTAGGAATAGATGTGATCTGTTTCCAGGAAGTCGGCGAATACATGCACGACCCGATAACCCATCCTTACGGTGAGTCGCCTTCCAATATGGCTTTTCGGATCTGCACAAAATTACGCCAATGGGGACATTGGTACCATATTCATCAAGATTGGAGCCACATAGGCTTTTACAGATGGCGCGAAGGCACTGCGATTTTAAGCCGCCACCCCATGCATCACAACTATTCGGCTTATGTGTCGCTGAACGGGCGTAAAGATCACTATATGTCGCGTAATATCACCGTATCGTGTATCGAAGTTCCGTGGTTCGGGTTGCTGCATGTTGCCAACGTTCACTTGAGCTGGGCGCATCATGGTTTTTTCGAAGAATACTCGCGCCTGAAACAACTCATCGGTTCGCGTCGGCATTTCGGCGTTCGGGGCGATCTTATAGCGGGGGATTTCAATGCCCCCGCAGGTGATCACGCCTATAACCACATAGTTGGCCATGGCGAATATGTGGATCAATTTCACGAGCTACATCCCCACCGATTTTATGAACCGAGTTTTCGGGGCCAGATAGACGGCTGGGGGCATAGTCAGCCTAAACGTATCGACCACATTTTCAAACGAAACGGCGATCCGATGCGGGTGAAAGCCATGGATGTCATTTTTGACAACGCTTTTTATCCTGCCGTTTCAGACCATTTTGGCTATGTGGCCAGATTCGAAATGTTTTGAGCTTTATACTTCCAGCTCCTGATAGAGAGAATTGATACCGAAAAATTCCGGTGCACCGAAAGTTTCTATGGCCGGATTGATTTTTTCCAGATAACCCCGCAATGAAGTTTCGCGGTCATTGATACAGAACGCAGATATTGCTCGTAAAGCGTCTCGTCGCCGACTATTTTGTCCAGACAAATGTGGATAACCCGGCCTGGGGTTTCGTGGAGCAATTGGCGCACGCCCGGTTCATTTAAAGGATAAAGCGGCAGCAAACTGTTTTGCGCCAGCCGCAACACGCAATCCCAGAAAGGTTCGCCCTCTTTGGGC
>PGZD01000130.1 GCA_002843155.1 Gammaproteobacteria bacterium HGW-Gammaproteobacteria-3 | reverse complement strand
AGTGTTCAGCTTGAAACCAGAATCAGTGTTCAAGTTAAATCAGAATAGGTGTTCAGATTGGATCAGAATAGGTGTTCAGGTTGAGCCAGAATATGCACATTTTGAGCGCCGTGTTAGAACAAGCCATTTAGTGATGCCACCAAGCCGATTACACCGGCCACAAAAACAACCAAGCTCCATGCCCAATGATCCGTAACAACCTCGATAATGACAGCTGGATGAATTCCATTTACATCCATCCACGTTGAGTTTGTTTTTAGAGAACCATCTAAAACTCTTTCAAGGATGTTTGACATTACGTCAACTTTCCTCAAGGTGGACTGATGTAATTTAATAAACTCCTTATTATCAAAAGCATCGGCCTCTTGTTTTCCGTTGAGCAGGTCTTTTGCGGTGATTTTGTTTATATCTAGCAGGCTATGAAGTCGACCAAAATCACCGTGAGGCACGTATGCAGCAACACCATACAATGATATTAATGCTCTTGCGATATCGAACTTCCTAGAATCATCAATGATAAACGGCTCCCCGCCTAAAACTTTGTACCGGTGTTCTATGGCTTGGAATCCATAGTTAATATCCCTCATATTCCAATGAATAAAGCTATATCCATGCCTGGTTTTGACGAACTCAAAATATTCATTAAGCATTTGCCTTTCAAGATCGTCATATCTATCAGGTACCTCTTCAACTGGAACGTGACTTTGTTCGGCACTTTTGTGTATAGAAAATGAATGCGTTTGACCTGTGGAGAAGTTTCTTATTGCTATTGAGGTGATGCGAGGCGTTCTTCCATCCTTGATGTCGTAAAAGGATTCGCATGAATAATGAATTACAAGGAACATATCCCTCTTGTTGTTGATGTCATCAAACCCTTTGCGAGCTTCGCGTCTCCGTTTTAGCTTTGTAAGTTCCTTTCCCATGACTCTCTCTTTATTGTTCTAACGTAGAGCTAAGCCGACCGCTGGAGCGCAGCGGAAGCGGGTCGGCTTGAGCGCCATGTTAGCATTTGAGCCTGCTCTTGCTAAGCGCAATGAATTCTTGATGACGAGTGAAGCATTCACTGGCTTTCGTGTTTAACTCCCTCACTCGTTCAGTAACGAAATCAGGCCAATTCCAATCACCACGATACATATCAGGAATGGCTGAGAACATGGGGCCAGCCGCTATTGGGCCTGTGTGTGAAGCAAGAGCATTGAGAAAATTACTACAGTATTCCCACAACTCTTGCCGCTTTTCCTCGATAACGCTATCAAGGAACCGATGTTCAGCGTTGTTCCACTCGACTACGAACCGCTCAATGTGGCTTGTGCTATCACCGTGATAAGAGTTTCCAAAATCGTGCTCTTCGAGCAACCGCACTGATGCTGAATTAGAAGGGAATGTTGTTTTGAATTCATTGAAAAGAGCCAAATCTGCTTCCCGTTGCCTATCAAGCTTCCTTTCCTCCGCGCCGGCAGCAGCGTGCAGAAAATATCGGTAACCAATGTTGTGGAGCAAGGCGCCAACCACCAATACGCCGCCCCATATGTAATCGGCGGAATCGGCCGATAACTCTGCAAGGGTAAAGTGAATACCAGAGTTTAAATTGAATGAATCTACGAGCCAGTTATAGAAAATCAGTTTGAATGGGGTCGGTGTTACTAGAATTGCACAACCTACCGTGACAACCATCCAAGTGACCTTATTTGTAAAATCAGGAAACAGCCATTTCCGAAGAAATGCCATTATCAGGTTCCCGATTTCAATTTTCGATATCACAAATGCCTCGATTTCTTAATGCTAACGTTAAGTAGGCACATTTTTAGGTGTATATTAAATATTAATAGTCCGTATGCACCGGTGTATAACGCAACACAGATCTATAGGCCATTTTCGCGGTAGTAAAACGCCAGCAGGCTTCAAAACTATGGCCGATTGCCTGTAACAAAATGTAGCCTATCCTAAAAAAAATACAACATCACCAGAACATTTACCCAGCCAAAAAC
>PGZD01000129.1 GCA_002843155.1 Gammaproteobacteria bacterium HGW-Gammaproteobacteria-3 | reverse complement strand
TATTTGGGGCGTTTGTGTTTTTTCTCGTTTGTCATGGTCACCTCTACTGACAGTATAAAGTCTGCCTTTAGAAGTGTCCGGGATCATTAAACCATTACAGGCTGGCATGGGCTGAAGGATAAGCAGGAAGTAGAATCGGCCTGTGGTCTTTTGATGGATGAGAATTGGCTAATGATGACGCGCAAACCTGCCACCGGAAACCCGGGGCGGCCACCCGCGCCAGAGTATTACATCAACCCCGTTTTTCTATGACTTTTTCATAGAAAACCCTCATACCCCGAACCCGCTAAAACCGCTAAAATATTTTAGCGGTTTTAGCGGGTTCGCACTCTATGACTTTTCAGAATATTTTTATCAATCGTTGGGCCAATGCTCTCAACCCAGCGGATGAAGAGATTGCTAAATTATTTTGTTATATCAATATGTTATATCAATTTGTTATACCAATTAGTAAATTAGTGTTTTGTTAATCACTAAATTACCGAAGGGCTTGGCTGGGTGACTCCGGTTTTTTGAAAGTGCGCCATAATTGCGCCATTTTTTATCTTAGACATAAAAAAATGACTTGGTTTACACCTAAGTCATTGTTTTTATTGGTGGCGATAGGTGGACTTGAACCACCGACCCCGGGGTTATGAATCCCGTGCTCTAACCAGCTGAGCTACATCGCCAAGAGAGAGGCTTGTAATAAACGGCAAATTATAGATGTGGGACTTAGCCCTGTCAAACGTTAAATCTGAAATGAACAACGTCACCATCCCGGACGACATAGTCCTTGCCTTCGAGCCGCCATTTTCCGGCGTCCTTGGCGCCTTGTTCGCCTTTATAGGCGATAAAATCCTGATAGGCAATCACTTCGGCCCGGATAAAGCCTTTTTCAAAATCGGTATGAATCACGCCGGCGGCTTGCGGGGCTGTTGCGCCGGTCGGGATGGTCCAGGCTCGAACTTCCTTGACGCCGGCGGTGAAGTAGGTAGACAGGTCGAGCAGTTGATAACCGGCTCTGACCACCCGGTTCAAGCCCGGTTCTTCCAGCCCTAAGTCATCGAGAAATTCCTGTTTTTCAGCGTCATCCAATTGTACGATTTCGGCTTCGATAGCGGCACAAACCGGTACCACGACCGCGTTTTCCTGAGCGGCAAAAGCTTTGACCTGATCAAGGATTGGATTGTTATCGAAACCGTCATCCTGCACATTGGCGATATACATGGTGGGTTTTATCGTCAGCAGGCACAAGTCTTTGATCAGTGCCTTGTCCTCATCGGTCAATGCCATGGCTCGTACCGGCTTGCCCTGATCCAGATGTTTCGACACTTTTTCAAGCACCTGTTTTCGAGCCAGTTCGTCCTTGTTGCCGGATTTCGATGCTTTTGCCGCACGTTGCAAGGCTCTTTCAACGGTTGCCATATCGGCCAGCGCCAATTCGGTATTGATGACTTCAATATCATCGAGCGGGTTTATTTTTCCGGCCACATGGATGACATTGTCGTCTTCAAAGCAGCGCACGACATGGGCTATGGCGTCGGTTTCGCGGATATTGGCCAGAAACTGATTGCCGAGTCCTTCGCCTTTCGAGGCGCCCGCGACGAGTCCTGCAATATCGACAAATTCAATGGTGGTTGGCAATATGCGTTGAGGTTTTACGATTTCAGCCAGCTTGTCCATGCGCGCGTCAGGAACAGGAACCACGCCGACGTTGGGGTCAATAGTACAAAAAGGGTAATTTTCAGCGGCAATTTCCGCTTTTGTCAGTGCATTGAACAAAGTGGATTTACCGACATTCGGTAAACCGACGATTCCGCAATAAAGTGCCATGGGGATCCTGGGATATTTTACAAAAAGTCAGCAAGTAGAGCCTGCCGAAACAAACTTTTCATTATACGATCTTTGGTTCTGTTTTGTCAGTTTATACCCGCTCCTTTTTGTTCCCTAATTGGGCATTGCTGGCCATGTCATAAGGGTTTTGCTCATTTCAGGTCTTCTGATTTTAAAGCACGTATGTAA
>PGZD01000009.1 GCA_002843155.1 Gammaproteobacteria bacterium HGW-Gammaproteobacteria-3 | reverse complement strand
GTTGAACACTTAGAGTAAAAATTAACTTCCACCGATGCGTTAGGTTTTAGGTGTTCAAGTTCGGCCAGAATCACTGTTCAAATTAATCAGAATACGCAACACGGGTAAAATTACAAAATCTGGCCGCCTGGAGCTTATAACCTCTGTAGATAAGGACATGAATGGACCGTTTTGTCGCGGTCGCCTTTGAATTTGGCTGGAAACTGGCTCGTTCGGGTTGTCAATCAGTTGAAAAATCAACACCTGATCAGCAGATGTTGGTTGTTTTTCAACATGTCATGCTGATGCTACGAAACCTTCAGTTGAGTCGAGAGGTGGGGTTTGTCGATTGGGTTTGCCTGAGTTTGATTTTTTAGGCTGGTTTTTCGGACTGAGAAATTGGACGTTAACACGCCAGTTAATGAGAAATCGAAGGCTATCATTAACAACGACTGCTGTGATGGCAATACCCCGATTTTTAACGGGGATAAACTGTAGATATACGTTTCAGTTCAATTTCGGCACAGGGTGTCGCCATGAGCTTGTGCCGAAATTTGAGGTGCGACCGGTTCTATTTTTTGTGTTATTACTCTGTATGAAGCGCAAAAGTTTCCTTCTTATATTGTGCAATTGCACCAGTAAATTTTGGGATTAAACAGCTAATCAGCAACTGTTTTAGCTTTTTGGCCAAACTTACGCCTTTGCCGGTGCCCTTTTATTTTTCCTAAAATAAAACATAGTTTCATTTTTTTCTGTAAACGTTGTTTACTTCCGGCTTCCAAAGTCCAGCTCATCATTCTTTCAATGGCTTGACGCATTAAATAGAAAGGTACGCCAAAGAGGGTTTTGTCGGCAGTTTCGTTGAACGCCAGAACCTGGCATCTTGCTACTTCATATTGCCAATGCGTTACATAGTCCTTTGTCATTCTGACCGGTTCATTGCAATGATATAGTAATGCTTTCGGCACATAGAAAAAAAGTCCGCCCTGGTTTTTGTAGCGCGCCATATATTCGGTATCTTCAGCGAAGGGTACCGATGTTCCCGGACCAATATCTTCCCTGAATCCCCCTGTTTGCAGCAGCGCCGTTTTTCTCAGCGCGGTGTTGACGCCGCCGGGGATAATATCCCCGGGTAAAATATGAGGTTCATTGCCGAAATCCCGGGTGTTGGTAATGCCACGGGGCAGGGCGAATTCTCCCTCGGTATGTAACCAGGCGGGGATGGGTCCCAGCCAGCGAGGCAGCACACGACCGGCAAAGCCATTCAATTCAGGGTGGGATAGGCCCGCTTCGATATAAGAGGCCAACCACAACGGCTCGGGTTCCACGTCGTCGTCAGTGAAAATTACCAAGTCGCCACGCGCTTGTTTCAAGGCTAAATTGAGTGCGCGTGATTTGCCTGGAACCGGCGCCGACACCGCCACTATTGGCAGTCTATTGTTTTGTATCTCAGCGTCGAAACGTGCGCGGGTGGTATCGGTGCTGCCATTATCCACCATAATCAATTCCCAATCGTCCCGGTATACTTTTTCCATAGTGGCGAGCGCGTTGAACAATCGCGGTAGCAGGGCCGCTCTATTGCGGGTACTGATAATGACTGAGGCTTTTAACATAGTTCAGGCCGTACCGGGGGGATAGTTATTTAAAAGGCAGGTCAAAATAATCGCCGTCCAGGCCGCTGCGAAACCAATGGGCGAGAGTATGATCATCCAGAGGGGTGTCGCTGTGAATATAATAGCGGTTGCCTCGGGAAGGCACCCACTCATAACCGTTACCGGCGAAAATTTCAGTCAAATGCGGCGCCGACACTTCCAGGCTGATCCAGCTTATGCCGGATGCGCGCCAATTATTGATCAGCAAATAAAGCAAAGCTTGTATGCTGGTTTCATCCTCAACAGGGCAAAACAAATCCCTTAATACCGCCATGCGGATAGCGCCCGGAAATTCGGTGGCATGCCAAATGGCATAAGCTCTTAACAGGCCGTCATCATCGCGTAGCGCGGATAGTTTGAGCGGACAGGTCGGGGCATCAAAAAGCCGCCAATTCAGATAGGCGCTGCTGCGTTCAAGGCAAGAACCATAGCCATTGCGGGCGCGTTGCCATAATTCATCAAAAGTTTGGCCGCAACGCCGGGGAGCCTGTAAATAAAAGCGTTGGGACGGTTTATGCCGCCGCTCTCTTAATTGCAGGCCGATATTCAGCAACCTGCCCACGCCGACGCCAAGGTATTTGCCGAAATGTTTGACAGCCGAACCCGAATAACAACTCCGTAGCCGGTAAAAATCATTATCGGTGCCCCCGATAGCCTGATAACTGAGTTTATTATAGGCTTTTTGGGTGATTGCGCCAGCCGTTGTACTGCCGGTAAGGTGGGCAAGCTGACTGGACGCCTCCATCAGTAAAGAGGCCAGTCCCTGGCCGCGATAGTTTCTATCCACGGCCGTATTGGCGCAAAAAGCGATGACTGTTGACCGGCCTTGCAGCCACCAGGGTTGGGCAAAAATTGCGCGGCAAGCGATCAGGCGGCCATGATGGCGAATGCCGACACCGATACCCGCTAAAGAAGTTTGCCAGGGGTTATGGACGATGCGTTGGGTAAACCATTGGTCGATAAGCTCGGAGTGATGTTGGAGCTCCTCAAAATTGGCTTGAATCAGTTGTACGCAAGTGGGAATGTCCTTTGCAAAAAGCAGTTCCGAAGTGAAGGTGTTAGCTTGAATCATTTGAGTGAAAACCTTATTTTGCAACGATATAAGGACGGTTTCTGCCCTGTATTTCGGTTGTGCCTCGTCTTGCAGGAACGGTCATTTTTTGTTTGAGTTCTTCGATGGCGAATTTTTTAAGCAATACAGAAATAAAAATTAAATGATACAGCAAATCCCAATAGGACAGGCCTAAAAAGGCAGTGCCGACCATATAACAAATCAGCGATGCTCTCAGCATGAAACAATAATTCCCCACCCATTCCATACCTTCAATATTTTTGGTTTTTTTAGGCAAAAAAGTTAAATTGATTACCGTGCCAAAAATCATCGAAAACCACAACCCGAAAGCGATAAAGCCGTGTTCGGCAAACATTTCGACATAAGAACTGTGCCAGTCACGTTCGGTTACATAAATCCAGCCTTCAAAGCCCGCGCCGGTGAAAGGATGTTCAAGGGTGTGATGCCAGCCATCTGTCCAGGCTCTGATACGGCTCATAGCCGAGGCATCCTGTTCATAGGTTTCAATTGTATTCATGCGCCCGAACCATTCCTGAGGCAGATAATCGATAGCAAAATAAGCACCAATCAGCACTAGGGGAATAGCCAGCAATTTATGTTTGCTGTGCCAGATAAGCATTAAAGTCAATGCCGTCATCGTCAACAGAGCGCCGCGCGACCAGGAAGACAGGGAGGCTGCGTAGATCAAAGGTATTGCCAGGGCCACTCCTTTTTTGATCAAAGGATTCAAGGCTTGTTTTTGCCAGACTAAAAGTAAAGGAACCGCAATCAGAACGGCGACGGCAAAAGCGTTGTTCTCTTCAAATTGGGTCGCGGGCGGCCCGTACACGCGATGGGCAAAGCCTGTCAGCAATGCGAAAATACCGCCTTTGACTGCGACGATGCCGATGGATGCGCCAATAGTGACGATGAGGTAGTAGAGCTTTTCCCGGGTATTGATCAGCACCAATGTGAAAAAAAAGGGAATATAAATTTTGGTGACAAACCAGAATTTCTGCCAGGCCGCATCTGGTAAATAGGCCTGAGTGGTAGTAAAAATAAAATACAGCCAGAGCAAAACAAAGAAAACGACGCGCCAGTCTTTAGGAATGGCCTGTTTGTCCTGGGCGGAGAGTGTGCGGATGGCCACCACAAAAAACAACACCTGGAAAAGCGGTAAGCCGCGCACGAAGCCCCAGGCATAGGCATGTGGATTCAGGTAGCTGAATATGGCGAGGGATAGCACGCCCCACCAGGGTTTTTTGAGAGCGGCAACAATACAGCCGGTGACAAACAGAAGAACGACAATATCGCGCATGATTCAAAGTCAGTGAATTTTCGATTGTAAGGTGCCGAACATTTGCCCGAGCACTCCGGCAAGTCGGGTCAAAAAGAAACGTATTTTGTCAGGCTTGAAGCTGAACAAGGCGCCCGCACAGTAACGTATTAGCTGGCCCCATAAGTAGTGCGGGATTTTAGCCCGCTCCGGTTGATGGGCCAGCGTAATTGAACGATTCCTTTGAAAGCTCTTGCGCATTACATAGATAAGTTTAAAGCTGAGGGGGTTGACATAGTGATACTGAACGATATGCGGTATGTAGCGCAGCGTTTCATGCCCATTCAATGCGCGCAACACAAAGTCGCTGTCCTCGCCGCCCATTAAATCATGGCCTTGGGGTCCGAGGTTTGCCGAGAAACCGCCGATGCGCCTGAATACTTCATGCGCGGCGATTAAATTACCGCCGCCCGGTATCGAATTATCACCCGACAATGTCAAGGGCTCATTGCCCAGGTCGAAGTAGGGAACCGGGAACGGCGTGATCTTGAACTCGCCTTGTTCATGCGCCCAGGCAGGTTCCTGTCCGGTCCAGTCCGGAATGATTTTACCGCAAAACAGGGTGGTTTCGGGAAATTGTGCAATAGCGTCGGACACGGCCTGGAAATAATGTTTATCCAGCCGGTGATCATCATCGATAAAACAAACCCAGCCTTTTGAAATAAGTGTCAAGGCTTTATTCAAAGCGTTGGATTTTCCAGGCTTTGGCTCTTGTGCGAAGGTAAGCGGTAGCCAGGGTTTAGAAACTTGCCGGTTTTGATAATCTTTGAGTTTGGCTAAAGTATCGTCGCTACAGGCATTGGCAATAACCAAAATGGATACAGACACTGAATCAGGAATCGACGCATTATTGATCGATGCCAGCGTTTTTAACAGCAGTTCGCTGCGGTTGTAAGTGCAAATTGTAACAGTTAATTTCATTTGTTTTTGGGACGTCTAATGCAATTGAGTGGGTTACAAAGCAGAAAAATTTGTAGTCATTCAGCATTTGATGCTGATAAACGCTATGCGCACATCCCTTTGCCGATAAGCTAATGCTTATCCGGCCTACGAATCACTGCGTGATCTGCGGGCTTGAATCGAAAAGGGCTTGCTTTTAAACCTGTAGACTGGGCTGATTGCAATGAAACTTGGTCACGGTAAAAATCAATATCCCATTTTGTGGCTCACATCGGCAATCAGAGGTAAAACGGAGCTGATTTTTTCTTTATTGTGACTATTTTTCCACTTGCCGACGCCGATAGCGGAAAAGGTATTGTAAGGCGTATCGAGCACGGATTGACAATGCGTTGTCATGGCGTCATCGAAAGGTACATGACAAGCGGTAAAAACTTTTTTAAATTCATCGACAGGCGCCTCAATTAAAGTTTCATAACTGATTTCATGCCATTGCCCGGATGGAATCAGTTGTTTTGCCGATAAAATGGCTTCGTTAATCGTCTGGTATTGAAAGGCGCAAACCTCTTGAATAGTCGCCTTTGATAATTCTTCCCAACCTTGGGTCAAAAAGAAACACCAGCGTCGGTATTTTCCATGTTCGATAGCTATTTTTACCGGCAACTTTTCCGACCAGGTACCGAATTCATCGGCTTTGCCCCAGCCATTGATCAAGGAATCGATTGTGTCACCCGGATTGCGTTTGACATAAACAAAATGGGCGTCGGGAAACAAGCGGTATAAATAAGGAATCGAAAGGCTGTTTTGATTGTTTTTATCGACAATGCGTTGTTTGCCGGTAAGGGTATAAAAATAACGCGAAACTACGTTTTTATCCTGTTCATTCGCCCATGCAGGATTTATTGCGTGCGATTCCCAATTGCGCTCGGCCAAGGGATGCAAGTTAACCCAAAAACCATGTGTTTCCTTGTTCAGGCTTCCTAAATGGCGGGACTTTGAGAAGGTTTTATAAACCAGCGTAGTTCCAACCCGGCTGCAACCGATGATAAAGATAGGTTGTGTCAACGACTTTTTGTCTAACGAATAAATCAGGCCGCGAAATTTTATGAGCCATTTTTTAACGTGGTAATCGAGCGTCTTGATTATTTTTTCAGCTAACGGGTGCATATTGTTTTTTGTTTTGTTAGGAATGGGCGAAGAAAATAGATTGGGCAACTGATGTCGGGGTTTTTGTCCGTATTCGCCCAGCACCTAAATTAGCTATGATTCAAAATCATAGCTAATTTAGGTGCTGGGTTCAAGGCACGCAAACAGACATTGAATCGGACTCACACATTGCGTACCGTCGTAGGAGCCCGATTCATCGGGCGATAAACGAAGCCAAAACCTTCAAATGAAAAATACCCGATTGGGCATAAGCGAAGGAACCGACCGTTACGTGTCAAGGTTTGGGTGTGATAAAAATTCGCGCCACGCCCGTCGCTTAGGTTTACCGGTCTCCTACCAGACTTGTTTCTAAAGCAAGTGAGTGGCGCCGCCACCTCTACGTTCGAGTATTGTTATTTTAATTGTTCAAGCCAGGTATTGAGTTCGTTGAGTGCCGTAAAGTCCAGCAAATGATCGCCCAGTGTTTCCAGGTGGTCACTGTTAAGTTTTTTGATTCGGTTTACGACATCAGGGTTCAGGTCACCGAAACGACGCTGTAACTGCCTTAATATGATTTTAGCTTCACCTGTTTGAAAGCCTTTTTGAAGCCCTTTCTGCAATCCCTCTTGCAATCCCTCTTGCAATCCCTCTTGCAAGCCTTCCTTAAGACCTTCTGAAAATACATCCTGGTAAAATCGGGTTTGTTTGAGTTCTATATCATTATAACCTAACATTTTCTGCAACTCCTCGCGGCTTAGCCGGGGTAATTTGTAAACCAGGATGGTTTCCACCCATTTCAGCCAGTGCGCGGTGGTTTTTGGGTCGGTTTGAATTTTAATACGTTTTAGCAGATTTTGCGCAGTGATAACAGCCTGCTGTTCTTCGACCATGATGAGCTGTATCAGTTGCAGGCCGAGTCTATCCTCCGGCAGGTTGGCCAAGTCTTCCAAATAGACGCGTTTAATGCAGTCGCTTTCGAGCAAGGCTGAATAATGCAGGTTGCCATCCGTTTCAATCCGGCGCGTCGGGTAAATGACTACAGCTTGCCAGTGTTGCTCCGGTTTGTTTTGGTGCAAATAGAAAAATATTTCGCAAAAGAAACGGCTATAAAAATGCGCATCGGTTTGAAACTGCACTTCCACAAAAATGATCGGTAGGCTCTTGTTTTCTAAGGGCGGCGTCAGAATCCCGTCCAGACGGAATGCGGTTTGTTTGATTTCCTCAGATCGAAAATTATAGTTTTGTGCATCGGCATAATTTAAATCGGCCAGTTCCAGTACGAGTTCGGGCGCGTTTTTAAAGAGTCGATAAAAAAGGCTGTCGGTTTTCATTGAATCATGTCCGAGAATCCGTAACGAGAATCAATACAGGCAGCGGCATTAAGGAAGGCACTCAAACGATATACCTGGAGAGCAACTATTAAGCTCCTCAGTTGCCTTGGGGCCTAAATAGTTACTGTTCATTAAGTCACTCCTTAATACCTTGATTTGTAAATTTAGTTCTATAACCCGTGATCATTCCTAAAGCAAAAGAAGCATTCATCGCTTGTCTTAGCGCGCCCGGATTAAAAGTTAGATACATGGATATTGTTTTGAGGCAATGTCTGAAAAACTGGCTGAACATAAAGGGTGGGATGCCCAGGAAAGCCCGGTTATAAACCGGGAGTTCGTTTCGTGCGGTTCGAAGTCCCGAGCGGTAATGTAATTTGATAAAATAACTGCGGTTGAGTCGCCAGGGTTCGACATCATGCAATACACACATGCCCGGACTATAAAAAATGCGCCTGCTCTGTCCGAGCCAAGCCTTGAACATGGCGGCATCTTCTCCGCCTCCGATTCCACTGCCTTTTCGGTCATAGCGATGGTCGAAACGAAATTCAGAATTTTCTCTGAATACCTTCATATCGTAGGCAATATTTCCGCTCCAGATCGGCGTGGTATTATCTTGGATCTGAAAGGCTTGGTTACCGTGATCATTTGCCCCGAGGAATCCTAAGAGTTCGTCTTTGAGCCAATGCGGTCTTGGGTATTTTGAAAAATCAATTTCAATTCGTCCGCCCACACATTCGGCGTTTTTATCAAGAATGGCATGGGCGGCCGATTCAATCAGGCCGGGTAAAGGCGTCTCATCATCATCGATGAAAATCATGATGTCAGCGTTCAAACTCTCTTCAATAGCACGATTTCTTGCCGCCACTATTCCCTGAACAGACTCGGTTACATAACGCAAGGTCGGCCCGGGCAATTTCGAAAGCCGTTCCAGCTCCTGTAAGGTGTGATCCTTACTGTTGTTGTTGACAGCGAGAATATCGAAAGGTACGGGTGATTCTTGTCGCCGGATTGCCGCGACCAATTTGTCCAATCGATCGGCCCGGTTGTAAGTACAAAAAGCTAATGTGAGCTGTTTTTTATCAGAGTTTTGAATTATCATCGGCTCAACAGGTTTATCAGTGAACGATGCAGGAAAAAAGGTAATAAGGAAGGTAACATATAAAGCCATTCTTTGGCAGAACCATACTTTTGCCTCATAACTTTTCTAAAAATAGTTCGCGCCGTTTCCAGATCACGTTTCCAGTAGCATTCGAAGCCACGTTTTAACAATTCGCCGTTGGTTATTTCAGCAACTTTTTGGCTTCCGAGCGTTTGAGCAATATCAGGATGCGTTGCCAGAAAGTCGAGTTGAATTTGCCAATGGTTTAATGCAATTTTTAAGCGATTCTTGGTAATTTGTTCGCCGTCATGATGATGATAGAAAGCCAGCGCTTCGGGAACCAGAATAATTTTGTTGAAAGAGGCGATTTTTAACCATAAATCGTAATCCATGCAAGAGGTCCATTGTTCGTTAAACCCCTGTACCGCAGCAATCGCTGATTTACGGGTCAGTGCGCCATGAATCGGCCATCGACAACCGCGCAATAGCGTTTCGATTTTATCGGGTTTTTCATAGTCGGGCGGCACAAAGGGCTTGCAACGACCGGGTGACAGACCGATGTTTTGCCAGCCGCAGTATGCAATGGCGGCATCGGTATCGGTCTTCAATGCGCGATGAAGTTTCGATAAACAATCCGGATGCCAACTGTCATCCGAATCGAGAAAGGCGATAAATTCACCCGCCGCTTCTTTAATGCCATGATTCCGGGCGGCGCCCGGACCTTTGTTGGCTTGATCGATTACCCGCAAATTATCATGGATTTTCGCCAGTTCGTTCAATATGTCCAAAGAACCATCGGTCGAGCCGTCATTGACGACCAGCAATTCAAAGTCCGTAAAAGTCTGCCGGTAAACGCTGTCAATGCTTTTCCCGATGCTTTTCTCGGCATTGAAGCAGGGCATGATGATTGAAATTTCAGGCGGATATGGCATCGTTATAGCTTGGTTTGAAGAAAAAAAGGCCGCTTAATTATGGTTGATAAAATTCAAGTTGTCAGGTTTTTCAGACATTTTCCTTTCAGCCGCGTACCATAATAAGCAACCATTTTTTTCCAGCCTACGTCATTGTCGGCAAAAATCAGTTTGCGTGCCAGTACCGCCGTGGTATCGCCTGCAAAAATAGTAACACGCCGAATCAACAACGGGTTTTGCTCTTTATGGAGCCATCCTGACCGTGTGCTGCAAGCCCAGTGATAGCCGACTTCTTTAGCTGCCGTGAGCGATTCTTCGTTGTAGCGCCCATAAGGGTATGCAAATCCGGTGACAAACGTTTGCAGCAAGTCTTCTAATACATGTTGGGATTTTGAAAGCTCTTGTTTTTGTTGCTGAAAAGATAATGTCGAAAGGTCGGGGTGCGAGCAGGTATGAGAGCCAATTTCCATGCCTGCGGCGGACATTTCGCGTAATTGTCCGGTAGTCAGCATTTGCGTTTGGCTTGAAGGCTGCCCCATCCATTTTGCGTGTCGGCCTATGCAGTCCGTTGTTATAAACCAAGTCGCCTTCATGTTTTTTTCGAGCAAAGGCAAAAAAGCATTTTCATAATTGTCGGCATAGCCGTCATCGAACGTGAGCGCTACGGTTTTGTCCGGTAAATTGCTTGACTTGAGCAAGTCGCTGATACTTGTGGTGTGCCAGCCATTTTTTTTTAAATAAGTCAAGTGCCTATAAAATTGGGCGGCCGGTATCGAATAGTTGGAAATAGGCGGGTGCTTTGGCGTTCCATGATACATGAGAACAAGGGGGCTGCGATTCGATGGCATGATATTTTTTTGTGTACAGGGTTAATGGAAACCGGACATGTTCTAAAGATGGTTTCGTGGAAAATACTTGTTCAAAATATACTCATCGTAAATCAAAATTCGGCTCCTCACTTAGCGTTAGGTGAGGGGCCGAAATTTGAAGTGCGAAAGGTATAATAACCGTGATACCAGGGAAAAGCTGAAGGGAATGGGCAGTTTCGTTGGTGAAAAAGACTTTTTCGTTCACGCTATCCGTAGCTTTCTCTTCCAGCGATCACGTTCGGTTTTTAACGATGCTATGGGATAAAACAAGAAAAACAAGCCATAAGTCATGCCGCCGATAGCGGTCAGGTTGAGCATGTAGCCAATGGGTGTCAAGCCAATTGCGTAATAAGTAAAACCGTATTGGCTCAAAGCCAAGGCAATTGCCAGAAGTATGCTTAAAAATGAAGCCGGGGCGAGGGCTTTTAAAAATTCCAGGAAGGTCACTTTGAGCCGTCTACAGGCGCAATAGGCCACACCCGCATATAAAAATACGCTCCCGGGAATCATACCCCAGGCAACCATGGCAATATCGTTTTGTTGAATGCCGTACCAGCAACCCAGCGCAACTAACAAAAACGTGACGGATTGAATTTTGATTTCGGTACCCAGCATGTTTTGAGCGGCCATTACCGCGCCTGATGCGTTACCAAAACAGCTTAACATTTGGCTAATGCAGAATATTTGTAGCGGTATTGCCGCCAGGCGCCATTTTTCTCCATACAGGGTCGTTACAAAAGGCTCAGCCAACCATAACAGACCGATATAAAAAGGAAAAGTATAAACACATACGAGCGTGATGGTTCGAAGATAAATATATTTACTTTGATCAAGGTTTTCTTGTGTGGAAGACAGAGCGCGAAATACCGTTTGATAAGCGGAACCGGCAATTAAACGGACAGGATATTCGCTTAGGCTATAGCCTTTGTTGAATAGGCCGACGGTTTGAGTACCCATGAATTTGCCGAGTAAAAAATTAGGTGTCTGCAGGCGCAGGTATTCGATGATGTCATTGAGGGAGAATTTAAGCCCGTAGGCGCCTAAACTTTTGGCTATTTTACTGTTAAAAGCAAATATGGGATAACATCGGCTATAAAAAATAAAACACAGCGATGAAAACAATGAACCGATCAGGCCGCCATAAATGAGGCTCCAGACGCCATAATCGTTCAAGGCCAGCAAAACACTGGTTGAACTTGACACAATCAGGGTCAACAAGCTGATGATGGACACCGATTTGAAGCGCATTTCACGTTTGAGTTTTGACATTGAAATATTCACGAATGGCCGAATAAGAAAATTCAAGGCGGAAACGCGGAGTAAATCGGAATAAATTGGCTGCTCAAACCATGCCGCGATAAAAGGGGCGGAGAAGAAAAAACTTGAATAAATGGCTATGCAGATGCCTAGTTGAAGGGTGAACACCACATGAAAATGTTTTCGGGTAATTTCTTTGGCTTGAATCAGGGCTTGTCCCATGCCGCCTCCGGCAATGAAGCCCGCGACACCGGTGAAAATTTGTGTCGTGACCAGTAATCCGAAATCCGCAGGCAAAAGCAAGCGGGCCAGAATAATACTGAATACCAGATCCAGAATTCTTTGCGATATGTTGCCTGCAAAAAGCCAAAGTGTATTGTTACGAATTGATGCGCCAGCTTGCATGTGCTTTTCTATTGAGTGAGAAATATCAATCGGTTTTTAAAATGCCCAATATAAATTCATGTTCAGAACCGGGAAATAATTCACCTGTTTCTGTTTTTATTTTATCGCCGTATTTTGACAGGATGGTGGTGATTTTTTCCACGGTGTAAATTTGTTGATGTTCCAGTTCTTCGTGGGGATGGAGTGTATCGTTGGGGACGCTGCACATGACGATTCCGCCCGGTTTCACCACGCGAACCATTTGCGCAATGGTTTTTTCGGGATAATCGAGATGTTCGAAAACTTCCGTTGCGACCGCTATGTCGAAACGGTTGTCCGGTAAGGGTATATTGGGCAATGCGCTGCAAACGGTCTTGAAACCTTCCTGTTGCAGTTGCGCCAAGGCCCATTCTGAAAAATCCAGGCACGTCAGGTCGGCGTTACGCTGTTGTTTTATCAATTTGCTGAGGCGCCCTACGCCGCAGCCCACATCCAAAACTTTTGCGTCGGGTGGGATTTGTTCAAGGATGAGGGCGAACAACTTGTCATAATTTCTCTGGACGGAATCGTTTGCCCATTGATTATTCCAGTAATCCGGTGTATTGATGTTTGTGCGGCCAAATTTAAGAAATTTATAGAGTCTATGAGATTTTTGACGAATTTTATTTTCCAATAGATTGTTGCAGTAATTGCGGATGCGCCAGGGAATGAGTTCTTTTATTTTCATGGTGTGTTGCGGATGATGATGTTATGTTTCTGTATATGCTGAAATAGTTTTCTCTATTTCAGCTTGTATTTTGAGATTGTTCGATCGATTTAAATTTTAATACGTTTAAGATATTTTTGGGCAGTAATGATTGTTTTTTCGTAGCTACTAAACCCTTACAACAGGCTTTCATAGACTGTCTGGATTTTCTCGGCATGGGTGCTTACCGCAAAAGTTCTCAACGCATGTTGGCGGGCATTGTTGCCCAGCGTGTTACGCAGTTGGGCGTTGTTATAGTATTTTTCGATTTGTTCCGCCAGGGAAGCCGCATCTTTGGGCGTAAACAGCAGGCCGGTTTTGTCGTGCTGCATCATTTCTGCCGCGCCGCCGTGATGAGGGCCTATTAACGGCCTGCCCATGGCCAGGGCTTCGATGACGACCGTACCGAGAGGTTCGGGGCTTGTCGAAGCCGATACGACCACATCGAGTCCGTTGTAGACGGGCTCCATTTTAGCGATATGGCCGGTAAAGATTACGGTGTCTTCAAGTCGCTCCCCGATGACGCGTTGCCTTAACAGTGCTTCATAAGATTTGCATTCGTCCGGGGTGCCGCCTACGATCAGCATTTTTAGATGGGGAATTTTCGGCTTGAGTATTTTAGCGGCATCGAGAAAAATTTCCTGGCCTTTCCAGGGAATCAACAGACCAATCAGCCCTACTGCAAAATCGTTTTCAGCGATGTTGTGCCTGCTTCTGAAGGCGTTACCGTCGGCATTAATATCCAGCTTTTCCAGCTCTATGCCGTCATAAATGACATCGATGGTGTCGGCCGGAATTGCCAGTTTTTCCTGTATATTTCTGGCGACCCAGTGCGATACCGAAATTAATCGGTCGGGAAGACTGTAGGCCCATTGCATCAACCGGGAGCCGTCTTGATTGCCACGGACATGGCAGACGACCGGTATATTTAACACCTTACCAACCATCAAGGCCGCCCGGTTACACAGCGGTTCGTTATTGGCATGAATCAAGTCGGCTTTAAATTTTTTGGCGGTGTAGAGCAATCGGATAAAAAAGGGCAGGAAGTTCGCTATATCGTCGGTTCGGGCAAGAATCTGGTTGATGATGAAGCGCAAGCCCGGGATTTTATCGGGCCATTTCAATGGATCGATTTTTCGATGCGCGCCGACGATGTCGATATGGCGATCCGGGATATGTCGCCATTGTGCTTCTTCGGCGATTTCCCGGTAATGAGGGCCGTTTCTTCCGGTAACCACCAGCGGGGTGTATTTTGAACGGTCCAGGTTTCTGACCAGGTGCCGCAGGCAGATGATGGCACCGCCATAGCCGATGCCGTTTTCTATGTAGAGAATGCGTTTGGGGGCATTAAGGATTGACATGTTTGGGGTCTCTTATTTCATGTTGGCTTGCAAGGACGTTACCCCCGGCCTGTTTTTAACGGCGCGTAGCGCTTGGATCAATTTTACGGGTAACAGGCAACTCAAGCCATAGAGCAGGGCGCGTTTATTCGGTTTTTGTTTGAAGCTGGCCGCAAAAGCCTGACGCGCTTTTGTTGATTCGTATTCGGTGAAATGCCAATAACCGAGGTTGGCATAGGCGTCGGCAACGAGCCGGTCGGCATCGATATGCTGAGCCGCCAATGCTGTTGTGGCGGTGCTTTTGATCGATTGCATGACTTTGACCAGGTCGGTGAGCAACGGCGCGGTCAGTTGGGTCGCATTATTGCCGTGTTGACGGCGCAGCATCAATATTTCGGGCAAGCAGGCGATCGGATGTTTCGCGGCAATTTTAGCCCATAATTCCAGGTCTTCGCCGAAACGTAGCGCTTGATTGAATAAACCGGCTTCGATGAGGGCCGATTTTTTGACCAGTACGGTGCCGGTGGGAATGAAGTTTTTCGTCACCAGTTCGGCCAGCGCGTTGGGGATGGCTTGATCCTGGAGCGCTTGAAACTTGTTCAGTAAATGATGTTTGTCCAGTACCGATGGGGTGATTACCTGGTCGTGATTGTCGATTTCCGCCATATCACCGGCGATCAGCACAAGTTCGGGTTTTTTTTGCAGTCGTTTGAGTTGTTTATCGATTTTGTCCGGCGTCCACTGGTCGTCGGCATCGAGAAAAGCGATCCATTCGCTTTTTGCGGCATTGATTCCGGCGTTTCTGGCGGCCGAGGGCCCCTGATTCTGCTGTTTGATATAAATGATTGGGCCGGGCAGGGCGCCTGCGATTTGCTGGGTGTTATCGGTTGAGCCATCATCGACGATAATGATTTCGGTGACGGGGCTGGTTTGTGCAAGAATGCTCCGGACGGCATCGGCGATAAATCCGGCGCTGTTATAAGCGGGTATGACAGCACTGATATTCATGACTTGACAGGGTTTAACCGGTTTAGGGTTTGGCAAATCAGCCAGGCGGGCACAATCAAGCCGCTCAGGTAACTGATGGTCACGAGTTTGGAATGACGGTAATAAAGCCGGTATAAAAAAGGGCTTAATTTAGCGATTCCCATGACCCGGCTGACGTGCGGCCAGGTTTTTTTATTGAAATGATTGATGACCGGCTGCCTGGGTTGACGCAAGGTTTCGGCCAATTCGCAAGAGGAGAGAAAGCGCGTAGGGTTCAGATGCCGGGTCAGTTTGTCCAGGAGACTGTCAAGCCCTGCCAGGGACGCTTTGAATTCATCTTCGTCGCGCGTGAAATTATAGCGATGGGTCGAAATTGTAATCGCTGAAGCCTGCCGTCTGGCTTGTAATGCTTCCTGATAAGCGGTTTCCGGTGTGTTTTTGCCGTCAACCGGTTCAAACATGACATTTCTGACCAGATAAATTTGACCGAGTGCGTTGGCGTCACCGGCTCTAATTAAAGGTTTATCCTGAATATAACGGCCGTCCTGCGCTCTTCCGGGGCAACGGTAACCGGCTGTCTGTATGGCCAGAATCGAATGGCGGCTCCATTCGGATTCGATGTCGTCGTTCCAGAGATAACACGGAGCGACTGTCGTCAAACTGGGCTGGCCGAACAGGTTTTCAAAAGTTGCGGTGGCGGTGGTGATGAGTTCTTGCGCTTTGGCTGGCGTGATCGGCCGGGTCGGCAATGAACTGCCATCGACATAATGTCCCTGTAGCGGCGAGTCGAGCGTTTCCCAATCCCACCAATTCGAATCGGCGAGCGCTTTTTCGGTGCGGGGGTCTTCTCTCTGGCATAGCTTGGCGAAGGCTTCGCCGTTCAGATGTTCCAGGCCATGTAATTGAGGTACGAAGACATCGTTTGCAATACCCTGGAGCATAGTCCGATAAATTTTCGGGAAATCACGGTCGAGTAATTTTCTAGGATATTGATCGGCCGGGGCGCTTTTGATTGCGCCGGTATCCGGCACCGCCAATACCACATCGGCTGTCAATACCGCGCACCGACCGATACTGTCTTTATGTTTGGATAACGTCTCAAACAGTATATTCAAGCGATCAGCATGAAAGTCTCCGCCCGGGCCCCAGTCATCGCTTTCAATGAGTAGGGGCGTGTCGCTGAAATAAGGTTCTTTCCAGGTTTTTAAAAAAAGATCGCGTTTCCATAAAAACAGCAAGAGCGTCAGTAACAACCAGAATATCGGAATGATGATCAGCAGCATAGGTTGGGCAGGTTGTGTCGGAACGATTCCGATGAAGGGCAGCTTTAATTGCCGATGTTAAAGACTATTGTAGATAAAGGATTAAAAATTACAACACACCGGCCGATACTGATGGGTTTGTTCATTCTTGTTGTCGAAGCCGTTTTGATCGCTTCAGGGTTTCAACTTTTCGGTTTTACCGGTGCTTTCTGAGATTTTGTCCATATTGCCGGTTGCGATGTATAGCAGAGGTTGACCCGGATTGAGGCGGTCAGATTCGACGACCCGGCACACCGCGAGATGGTGGTCACCGGCCGGGCTGAAATGGCTGACTTCACAATCAAAATAAGCCAGACTTTGCGTCAGTATCGGCGCGCCCGTTTTGGCTTTCAGCCAGTCGAATCCGGCCATTTTGTCGGGTGCGGAATGTCCGAAATGCTCGGCGACAGACAACTGCTTATCGGCCAAGACACTGATGGCGCAAACGCCGCCGGTCTTGAGCAGTTGATAAGAATGATGCGCGGGGTTGATGCTGAGCGCGAGCATGAGCGGATCGAATGAAACCGGCATCACCCAGGCGGCGGTAAAGGCATTGCCATGTGCGCCGTTTCCGACACCGACAATATAGACGCCCTGGCTGATCAGTTTGAATAAACTTTGGTTGGTTTCAGTCATGCCGATGCACCAGAGTGATGCGCATCGATAAATCGACGGCCTGGATATTTTTGGTCAAGGCGCCGATGGAAATAAAATCGACCCCGGTTGCGGCGACGTTTTTCAGCGTAGCCAGTTCAATATTGCCCGAAGCTTCCAGTTCAACCGCGCCCTGGTTGAGTTTGACCGCCGTCCGTAATTGTTCCAGGCTGAAATTGTCGAGCATGATGCGGTCGGGTTTTGCCGCCAGAGCCTGCTCGAATTCCTGCAACGTTTCGACTTCCACTTCAACCGGTATCGATGTGCTGTTGGCACGAGCCGCTTTGACTGCGGCGGCGATGGAACCGGCGGCGATAATATGATTTTCCTTGATCAAAACACCGTCATACAGGCCGGTTCTATGATTGCCGGCGCCGCCTGCGGCAACGGCGTATTTTTGCAATTTTCTAAGCCCCGGAATGGTTTTGCGCGTATCCAGCACCTTACAGTGTGTGCCCGCCACGGCGTCGGCATAGCGCTTTGTCACGGTGGCGGTGGCCGATAATGTTTGCAGTATATTCAAGGCCGTGCGCTCACCGGTCAGCAAACCCCGAGCGTGGCCGTGCAAGCGGCATAACACGGTGTCTTTGGCGACCTCGGCGCCTTCGTCCGCGAGCCAGTTGATATGCACGTCCCGATCCAGCAATCGGAATACCGCATCGAAACAGGCTTGACCGCACAAAACAAAGGCCTCCCGGGTAATGACCTCGGCTTCGGCGCGTGTCGTTGCCGGAACCAGGGCTGCGGTAATATCGCCGCTGCCCACATCTTCGGCTAAAAACTGTGCTATCTGGTCAATGATGGATTGTTGCGTCATACTGTTTGCTTCCAAGGTTCAGCGTTATGCGGTATGCAGATCATAAATCACAAACTCACCGGTATCAAACACGGCTTTTCCCCCAATTTCGATGAACGGCCCGACCCCGGCGATATCGCCTTGCTGGTGCTGCATTGCATCAGCCTGCCGCCCAATGAATTCGGCGCAGATTACATCGACCGGTTGTTTGCCAATCAGTTAAATCCTGCTGAACATCCCTATTTTGAGACTATTCATCAAATCAAGGTATCGGCGCATGTATTGATTCGACGCAGTGGCGAAATCATCCAATATGTGCCGTTCGACAAACGCGCCTGGCATGCCGGGCCATCGTTATATCAGGGACGCAGCCACTGTAACGATTTTTCGATCGGCATCGAACTGGAAGGGACGGAAACGGTGCCTTACACTGAAATACAGTACCGGCAATTAGCCGCCGTCATTACCTGCTTGTTTGAACAGTATCCGTTGTTATCAAAAGATACTCTTACCGGTCACAGCGATATTGCGCCCGGCCGTAAAACCGACCCCGGTATCGCGTTTGATTGGGCAAAATTATTTGATTTGCTGGCTGAAAACAAAACGGCGTAGGGCGGTTAAGCGATAGCGCATCCGTCAAAGCCTCACGCGGGACGAGGTTTATAACCCCGTCCCTAACGTTTGATGAGGCTGTGACTCCGACCCATATCCCGATGTCAAAACTTCATGTGTGATAAGTATAAAAAGCCTGTGTTAAATTAATCGCTCGTTTCCCTCTATCCGTAACCTGAATTCAAGGATTCAACGATGCAAATTGCAAACGCTTTATTTAAACCGGTAACCGTCGGCCGTTATACCTTGCCTAACCGTATCATCATGGCGCCGCTGACCCGCTGCCGCTCCAAGCAACCGGGCGACATTCCCTGGGCATTGAATGCCGACTATTATCAACAGCGCGCCAGCGCCGGACTGATTATTGCCGAGGCGACCCAAATATCGCCGCAAGGCAAAGGTTATGCCTATACGCCCGGCATTTACAGCGCCGCACAAATACAAGGCTGGCGCTTGGTCACCGATGCGGTTCATGGCGCGGGCGGTTTGATTTTTTTGCAATTATGGCATGTCGGCCGTATTTCTCACCCCGACCTGCAACCGGATGGCGCGTTGCCGGTAGCGCCGTCCGCCATCAAAGCGGAAGGGGAGGCTTTTACTGAACAAGGTTTCAAGCCTTTGGTAACGCCACGCGCGCTGGCTCCGGATGAAATTCCGGGCATTATCGGACAGTACCGGACGGCGGCCAGCAACGCTTTGGCCGCAGGTTTCGACGGCGTTGAAATTCATGCCGCCAACGGTTATCTGCTGGATCAGTTTTTGCGTGACGGTAGCAATCATCGCACCGATGCTTACGGCGGCTGTATCGAAAATCGTGCGCGTTTGCTTCTGGAAGTGATCGAAGCCGTGGTCGAAGTCATGGGAGCCGACAAAACCGGTGTTCGCCTGTCGCCGATCAATGCCTTTAACAGTATGTCCGACAGCGCTCCGCAACAACATTTCAATTATGTAGCGGAGCAACTCAATCGGTTCGGATTGGCTTATCTGCATATTGTCGAACGCATGGCGGCGGGAGCCGATGACGACGAT
This sequence comes from Gammaproteobacteria bacterium HGW-Gammaproteobacteria-3, assembly GCA_002843155.1. Taxonomy (GTDB): domain Bacteria; phylum Pseudomonadota; class Gammaproteobacteria; order Methylococcales; family Methylomonadaceae; genus PGZD01. Next base: position 35,191 of record PGZD01000009.1, on the reverse strand, counting down.
TTTGATTTCGTCGCTTTAAAAAATCAATTCAAAGGGCCTTATATCGCTAACGGCGGCTATGACGCGGCCAGCGCGGATGCGGCCATAGCGGCCGGGCGTTGCGATCTGGTGGCGTTTGGCAAGCTTTTTATCGCTAATCCCGATCTGGTGTCGAGATTTAAAACCGGTGCGGCACTGAACACGCCCGACCCGGATAGTTTTTATGGCGGTACCGCGCAAGGCTATACGGATTACCCAACGCTGGTGTAGGACAAGGCGACATAGCTTTCTCTTTTTCCGAACTCGAATCGATGCGTTTGAGGCGTCAGCGTGTAAACACTGTTAAAATATCCGGTTTCGCATCAGTCCATCATTAACAGTTCATGTCCAAGCTTACCCCGCTGCCGCCTCAATCCCTGAAACTAACGGTCAACCTGGCCGAGTTCGACTATCCCCAGGTTTCTAAAACCGATCCCGCCATTCTAGGGCAGAGCCGCGCCCAATCGGCGCTGGAATTCGGCGTTGCCATGGACAGTCCGGGCTATAACATCTATGTGATGGGTGAGTCGGAAACCGGGCGCTTATCGATGGTGACCCAGCATCTGGATTTATTGGCGCATAAACAGCCAACGCCGCCGAGTTATGCCTATGTCGATAACTTCGATAATGCGCGTGAGCCGGTTTCGGTTGAATTGCCCGCCAACCAGGGCCGCAAGTTTGCCGAAGATATCGATAAATTGATTGGTAATTTATTGGCGACTTTTCCGACCGTTTTTGAAAGTCCGACGTATCAGCAAAAAAAGGCCTCGATCGAGCGCGCTTTCAATCAACGCTATAACGCGGCCATTAATCGGGTCGAAAACAAAGCGTTGACGCTCGATGTCGCATTGTATCGGGAAAGCGAAGCAATTACCTTTGTGCCTGCGCGGGATAATAAAGCGCTGGATGATGACCAATTCGCCCAGTTGCCGCAAGCTGAGCGCGAGGCTTTTCACGCGCATACGGAAGAATTGGAAAACTATTTGAGTGATGCCCTGCTGGAGTTGCCGCAATGGCGGCGGGCGCTGATGACGCAGCTCAAGCAATTGGACGACAACACCATCAATCAGGCCATCGAGCCATTGTTTGACGAATTGGCCGAGCGCTATCGGAATATCGATGATGTCATCACTTATCTGGCAGAAATCAAGAAAGACGTGCGCAGGAATATTGTCGATTTGCTGGCCGCCTCGCCCATGGACAGCCGTGGCGAGGCGGCCAGGCGTCAGGTGCTGATCGAACAATACGCGCCCAACATTTTAGTCGATTATTCGCAGGATCAGGGAGCGCCGGTTGTTTACGAGCCGCATCCTCTGTATCAGAATTTGTTCGGACGCATCGAGTATGTCAGCGATCAAGGCACGCTGGTCACCAATTACCGGCGGATTTGTCCGGGTTCATTGCATCGTTCCAATGGCGGTTATTTAATCCTGGATGCCGATAAGCTGCTGACTTATCCTTTTGTCTGGGAAGGTCTCAAGCGCGCCCTGAAATCGGGCCGCATCGAAATCGAATCGCCGTACTCGGAACTGGGCGTCAACACGATGACGTTAAAGCCCGGAGTCATTCCGCTCGATGTCAAAGTCATCCTGATCGGTTCCCGCGACATTTATTATCTGTTGCAGGAACTCGATGACGAATTCAATGAAATGTTCCGCGTACTGGCCGACTTTGACAACCATATCCGAATCGACCCGGATACCATCCAGAAATTCGCCTCGCTGATGGTCAAACAGGCCCACGATTCCGGCGCCAAGCCTTTGACGGCAGGCGCTATCGAGCGCTTGCTCGAACACAGTTGCAGGCTGTCCGAAAACCAGCAGCGCTTGTCGGCGCGCATCAACGATTGCCTGGAAATCATCGGTGAAGCCAGCTTGCTGTGCCGACGATATGCTGTCAACCATATCGACAAGCCCCATATCGAGCTGGCGTTGAACGCACGGCAACAGCGTAATGGCCGAATATCCGAAGCCATTCTGGAAGAAATGCTGGACGGCACCATCCTGATCGATACCGAAGGCACGGCCATAGGCAAAGCCAATGGCCTGACCGTGCTGGAAGTCGGCGACAGCAGTTTCGGTGCGCCGGCCCGGATTACCTCGACGGTGTATCCGGGTTCCCGGGGCATTGTCGATATTGAACGCGAAGCCGAACTGGGGCAGGCCATTCACTCCAAAGGCGTGATGATCCTGACCGGCTATCTCGGCCACTGCTATGCGCAGCAGTTTCCGCTGGCCATTTCCGCCAGTCTCGCCATCGAACAATCTTACGGCTACATCGACGGCGATAGCGCATCGTTGGCGGAGTTGTGTTGCCTGATTTCGGCCTTGACGCGGACGCCGATCAAGCAATCTTTCGCGGTGACCGGATCGATCAATCAATACGGCGAAGTACAGGCCATCGGCGGCGTCAATGAAAAAATCGAAGGTTTTTTCCGGCTGTGCCAGGCGCGGGGGCTCACGGGCGAGCAAGGCGTCATCATTCCGGCCGCCAATCAACGCAACCTGATGCTGATGCAGGCGGTCATCGATGCCGTGGCGCAGGATTTGTTCAGGGTCTACGCGGTCTCCAGTGTTGATGAATGCCTGGAAATTCTGACCGGGCAAACGGTTGGCGTTATCGACGAGGCGGGCAATTACCCTGAAGACAGTATCAATTTCAAAGCCATTTCGCGGTTACGGGAAATATCGGACATGGCGCACGAAGAGGATAAAGAAGAAGGGGGCGAGTAAGGCCAAAGGAATGGGTTCATCCTGCCTGTTGCGTAGCGGGCAGATAGGTGGCGGCCGGTTTATCGGGCGGACACACGTTGTCACCGCCGACCTGTTGCTGACGTAATAATTCGGCGAAAATGTCGCCGGGTACCGGTTTGCACTTGAAATAACCCTGATAATAATCACAGCCCTTAGCTTTTAAAAAAGCCAGTTGTTCGGCCGTTTCCACGCCTTCAGCCAGAACCTTAAAGCCCAAAGTCCGCCCCATGGCGATAATGGTTGAGGTGATTTCCATGTCGTATTGCGAGTGAGGGATATCGTCGATAAAGGTTTTATCGATTTTCAACACATTCACCGGAAATCGCTTGAGATAGGCCAGCGAAGAATAGCCGGTGCCGAAATCATCGATGGCAAGACGAATTCCTTGGGCACGCAAGTCATTCAGGATTTCCATCACTTTGGTTTGATTGTCCATCAGTCCGCTTTCGGTGAGTTCCAGTTCCAGGTGTTCGGCGGGAAAACCGGTTTTTTCAAGTATCCTGGCCACCAGGGCGCTCATGTCGCTGCTGCGAAACTGGTGCGGCGAAACATTGACCGCCAGGGTCAAAGGCGGCAATCCTGCATCCAGCCATCGGCGGCCCTGCCGACAGGTTTCGGCAAGCACCCATTCACCTAACGCCACAATCAGACCGCTGGTTTCGGCAATGGGAATAAACTCTCCGGGCGCAATGGTCTTGCCGTCCGCATCTTGCCAGCGCACCAAAGCTTCCGCGCCGATAATCCGGCCGCTGGCAATAGCCGCTTGCGCTTGATAATGAACCCTCAATTCCTGTTGTTCGATCGCTTTGCGCAAACGCGCTTCCAGTTCAATCCGCTCGCGTACCGCCTGCGTCATGGCTTCGGAATAATAAGCAAAACAACCCCGGCCTGCGTCTTTGGCCTGATACAGCGCCGCATCGGCTTGATCCATCAATTGTTCGGGAGTGTGTGCGTGTTGCGGGTACAGGCTGATGCCGATACTGACGCTGATGCGCACATCGTCACGTTGACCGATGCAAAAAGCTTGCTCCAGGTCGGTGACCAGCGACTTGGCCACCCGAGCCGCATCTTCCTGATGCGCCATATCTTCCAGCAGCACGACAAATTCATCGCCGCCCAGACGCGCGATCGTATCCGCACTGCGCAACCGCGTTTTAATGCGGGCGGCGACTTGCTGCAATAAATCATCACCGGCCAAATGCCCCAGGCTATCGTTGACCGCTTTGAAATAATCCAGGTCCAGCATCAGCAAGGCCAGCGGGTTATTATCCCGTCGAGCCATAGCGAGGCCATGCCTGAGCCGCTCCATCAACAAGCGGCGGTTAGGCAACTGGGTCAAGGGGTCGTAGTAAGCCAGGTTGCGAATGGTTGCCTCGGCCCTATCATGCTCGATAGCCAGTAATGCCAGTTCGGCATAACGTTCGATCAGGAGGATTTCGGAATCGGTGGGTAAAGTGGGCTGCCGGTGGTATATGGCGAAAGTGCCCAGCACTTGCCCGGTGCTGTTTTTGATGGGCTGCGACCAGCAGGCTTGAATATTTGCATTACGCGCTATGTCTTGATATGAAGACCAGAGGGGATGAATTTTTATGTCGGCGACGATGACACGCTCGCCCAGAAATGCCGCCGTGCCGCAAGAACCCGCGCCTATGCCGATGGCAAGACCATCGATGGCGCGGTTGTAAGCGTCGGGCAGGCTGGGGGCGGCGCCGTGGCGCAATTTGTTATGCGCATCCAGCAGCAAAACCGAGCAAATCATTTCAGGATGCAGCGCCTCGATTTGACGCGTCAAGGTGTCCAGTACCTGATCCAGCGTCATTTTCTGATTAATGTTTCGCAGAACCCGGTTTTGCAAGGTCAATTCACCGGTGCGGTTGGCAAACGCGGCTTCCACTTGCTTGCGTTCGGTAATATCCACCATCACGCCCACCAGTTCCTTAAGCTTACCGTCTTCTATGATCGGTTCGACGATGTCATAGAGCCAGACAATACGGCCATCGGCGGCCATCATCCGGTATTCAAATTTGTGTTCCCGATGCGCTGTCGTCTCGGTGAGGCAATAGGAGACCGCCCATTCCCTGTCATCCGGGTGGATGTGCCGTGGCCAGAAATCGGGTTCGCTGGTCCAGGACGCCAGAGGATAACCCAGCAAAGTTTCCGCTTCCTTGCTGACATAGGTCAGTTGGAATGTGGCAGGATCCGCGCTCCAGACAATGACGCGGGCGCTTTCGACCAATCCCCGGTATTTCAGTGCGTCATGCTTGCGCTGCTGAATTTCCAAAGCCAAAGCCGTGTTGCGTTGCTGTAATTCTGTTTGTGCCAGTCGGCGGCTTTTATTGATAGAGATGGCCAGCCAGAGAGAAAAGGCGATAAAAAACAACGTTGTAAAGCCTAATGTGTAGCTCCCGATACTGAGTTTTCCAACGCTTTCAGGATTCAGTAGCGTATTGGCCGCGTCAAGTTTCAGGCAGAAAGCAAGACCTGAAACGCCAAGCAGTACGAGGCATAAACGTAAAAAGCGGGTGGTTTTGGGTATCATTAATAAAGCGCCGGGGCTGGGCTGAAAAAAAACGGCAGTGCATAATAAATGATAGACCAGTTTGAGGATAGGACAAAGTGCAGGTCAGGTTGGGTTGCAAAAAACGTGCACCCCAACCTTGTGGGCGGGTTATTTCACGGCCATTGACTCCGTCCGCAAAATGGCCGCAGCCTGCACCATGTTCTGCAGGGCGGGCCGTACTTCTTGCCAGGTTCGGGTTTTCAGGCCGCAATCAGGATTGACCCAAAGCTGGTCGGCATTGATTCTGTCTTTCGCCTGCTTGAGAAGCGCCACAATCTGTCCGGTTTCAGGGATGTTCGGGCTGTGGATGTCATAAACACCCGGTCCTATGTCGTTCGGGTAGTGAAAATCAACGAAAGCTTCCAGCAACTCCATATTGGAGCGTGAAGTTTCGATGGTAATGACGTCGGCGTCCATGTCGGCGATGGCGTCCACAATATCGTTGAATTCCGAATAACACATGTGCGTGTGAATTTGCGTGGCATCGTTGACGCCGCCGGCGGTCAGGCGAAAGGCGCCGGTCGCCCAGTCCAGATAAGCCTGCCAGGCCGAGCGGCGCAGCGGCAAGCCTTCGCGCAAGGCGGCTTCATCGATCTGAATGATTTTGACCCCGGCTTGTTCCAGATCCTGGACTTCATCGCGTAAGGCCAGCGCCAGTTGCCTGGCGGTGACGGCCCGATCCTGATCATTACGTACGAACGACCAGTTCAGAATCGTCACCGGGCCTGTCAACATGCCTTTGACCGGTTTGTCGGTCAATGACTGCGCATAGCTTATCCAGGCAGGCGTCATGGCTTTGGGGCGGCTAATGTCGCCATAAATGATCGGCGGTTTGACGCAGCGCGAGCCGTAAGATTGCACCCAGCCATAGCCGGTGAACACAAAGCCTTGCAACTGTTCGCCAAAATATTCGACCATGTCGTTGCGCTCGGCTTCACCATGCACGAATACATCCAGGCCCAGTTTTTCCTGTTCCTCGATACAATAGCGAATCTGGCTTTGCATGGCTTCAGTGTAGTCGGCCGGTGTGATCAGGCTTTTTTTGTAATCTTGCCGGAGTTTGCGTATATCCTGAGTCTGCGGGAACGATCCGATGGTAGTGGTCGGAAATAAGGGCAATGGCAAGGATTCTTGTTGCCGCTTTTTTCTTCGTTCATAAGGATTCTGGCGTTGCAGCATATCGGCTGTGATTGAATTCAAACGGGATTGCGTCGCGGCATTATGAATCAAAGGCGATGTCCGCTTCGACCTGACAGCCTCGTCCGATGCCTGCAATTCTTGCGCTACCGCCGCCTCACCTTCTTCCAAAGCCAGGCGCAATACTTTCAGTTCGGTCAGTTTTTGCCGCGCGAAAGCGAGCCAGGTTATAACGGTAGGGTCGAGACCGGTTTCTTTATCCAGGTCCACCGGCACATGCAGCAGCGAACAGGAAGGCGCCAGCCACAATTCGCCCTGAAAGCGCTGCTGGACTTGTGCGACCGTTGCCAGTGCTTGCCGTAAATCGCTGCGCCAGATGTTGCGGCCATCGATCAAGCCTAAGGATAAAACCTTGTGCGCCGGAAAATTATCCAGTACCGGCGTCAATTGCTCGGGCGCGCGGATTAAATCGATATGGAGACCTGCAACCGGTAATTTGCAGGCAAAAGAAGTATTTTCAGCCAGGCCGCCGAAATAAGTGGCGAGCAGAATTTTGACCCGGTTGTTGTGCAGGCGGTGGTAGCTCATCTCGATGGCGTTTTTCCATTCGACCGGCAAATCCAGCACCAGCAAAGGTTCGTCGAGTTGCATCCAATGGACGCCGAGATCGGCCAGGTGATTCAGAATTTGCGCATAAACCGCCAGTAAACTTTCCAGCAACATTAGTTTGTCGTCCGCACCCATACCCTTGGCCAGCCATAACCAGGTCACAGGTCCCAGCAGCACAGGCTTGGCTTGAAAACCCAAGGCCTGCAATTGCTCTACTTCCCTGAATAATTTGTCGCCGGTTAATTTAAATTTTTGTCGGGGCTGTAATTCCGGCACCAGAAAATGATAGTTGGTGTCAAACCATTTGGTCATTTCCAAAGCGCGGTATTGTTTACCATCCTGTGCCTGACCGCGCGCCATTCTGAAATAGTTGGACAGGGTGCCCCTCGCCGGACCGGCTTCAAAGCGTTCCGGTATTACGCCGAGCAGCACACTGGTGTCCAGCACCGTGTCGTACAGCGAAAAATCGCCCACTGGAATATAGTCTATGCCGTTATTGGCCTGAAGCCGCCAATTGTCGCTGCGGATTTGCGCCGCCACCGCCTCTAAAGCCTGTGGGTCGATGTCGCCGCGCCAATAACGCTCCAGGGCGAATTTCAGTTCGCGGTTGGGGCCCAGTCGTGGAAACCCCAGATTATGAATTTTGATCATTGCTGTCTTTACCTGTGTCGTTAAAAAACACTATTCTAGGGCGTATTATGTATGATATAAATTGATTGTTTTTCATCTTTATATGAGAAAAATTCATCATGGAGCTGATTCATTTTCGCATTCTATTGGCGCTCAAACTGCGCGGAACACTGGTTGCGGCGGCTAGGTCCCTGCATTTAAGCCAATCGGCTTTGTCGCACCAGATGCGAAATCTTGAGAAAAGACTGGGCATCATCCTTTGGCATAAGCAAGGGCGCTCTCTGGTGTTGACGCAAGCCGGGCAGTATTTGTCCGATGTCGCCGAATCGGTTATCGCCACCGTGTCGTCAGCCGAAGAACATTTGAACCTGCTGGCTGCGGGCAAAACCGGCAAGTTGACGCTGGGTATCGATTGCCATGCTTGTTATGAATGGTTTCGGACTATTTTGCAGCCTTATCTCAAAGCCTGGCCTCACCTGGCGATCGAGGTCACCTCCAGGTTTCGCTTCGATTCACTGGCGGCGATAGAGCAATACAAGCTCGATGCCCTGCTGACTTCCGATCCGTGCTTCAACCGGTGCCTCAGTTATCAACCCTTGTTCGCTTTCGAGCTGGTGCTGATTGTTTCGGATCAACATCGGCTGGCCGAACGGCCCTTCATCAAGCCTTGCGATCTTGCCGGAGAGACGGTCTTGACCTATCCGGTCGAGCGGGAGCGTCTGGATATGTTCAGACAGGTGCTGCAACCGTATAATATCGAGCCGCTGGCGCATATCACGGTTGAAGAAACCGACATCATGTTGCAGTTTGCCGCCAGTGGGCGGGGTGTCTGCCTGTTGCCGCAATGGCTGGTGAGCGAAAAATCGGCCGGCTTGTCCTTGACCGGTCTGCGCTTTGAAAATTTGCCTTTGCACAAGACCATGTATCTGGCGACACGTCCTGAAGATGTGCAGTTGGAGTATGTCCGGGGTTTGGTGGATCATGCCCAGCGCAGTATGCCGCCTGTCGACAGCTTGCCGTCGCAGGGGTGAGGGTTCTACGCAGCGTTAAAAAAACAGCGTTGTGCAGCAAATGTTCGGTAATGCCCTGTAAATAACGGTTTTTTGCCGCTAACTGACGCAAAGTGACATATATCTGGACAAAACCCTGCAAATTAGGGAGAATTAGCGCAATAAAATCATTTCAAACTCTTGATAAAGCATGGCGAATATTTCCGTAATCAATGGCCCGAACCTTAATCTACTGGGTCTTAGAGAACCCGGCCATTACGGTAAAAAAACCCTTGCCGACATCGAGCAGGTTTTGGCCGTCAAAGCATCGGAGTTGGGGCATCGGCTCAGTTTTGCTCAGCATAACGCCGAACACGAAATTATCGAACTGATTCAGCACGGCCTGAAGGGCGGCGTTGATTTCGTCATCATCAACCCCGCCGCTTTCACGCATACCAGCGTGGCTATCCGCGATGCCCTGCTGGCGACAAAAATTCCGTTTATAGAAGTTCATTTATCAAACGTCCATGCCCGTGAAGCGTTCAGGAAGCACTCTTATCTTTCGGATATCGCCGTCGGCGTTATCTGCGGATTGGGCGCTGTCGGGTACGAACTGGCCTTGTTGGCCGCTCATCAGATATTAGCCGAGAGACAATAACATAATGGATATCAGAAAAATAAAAAAACTGATCGAGATCGTTGAAGAATCAGGTATTGCCGAATTGGAAATCAGTGAGGGTGAGGAGTTTATCCGCATTAATCGTTATTCCAGCGCCCCGGCACAGGCAGCTTATGCGCCGCCGCCTGTTGTACCGGCACCGACAGTTGCCGCGCCAGTACCGACAGCCGAAGCCGGTGAGAAAAAAATCACGGGTCATGTGGTTAAATCGCCGATGGTGGGCACTTGCTACCGTTCCTCCTCACCCGGCGCGAAACCTTTCGTGGAACTCGGGCATTCGGTGCAAGTGGGCGACACGCTCTGTATCATCGAAGCGATGAAGATTCTCAACCAGATCGAAGCCGATAAAAGCGGAACTATCACGCAAATTCTGGTTGAAAACGGTCAGCCCGTTGAATATGACCAGCCCTTGTTTGTCATTGAATAGCACACGGACGGTAAGCCATCATGTTCGATAAAATTGTCATCGCCAATCGCGGCGAAATTGCGCTGCGTATTTTGCGCGCCTGCCGCGAGTTAGGCATTAAAGTGGTCGCCGTGCATTCGGATGTTGATCGCGACCTGAAACATGTGCGTCTGGCCGATGAATCCGTGTGCATAGGCCCTGCCGCGTCCTCTGAAAGTTATCTGAATATTCCGGCCATTATCAGCGCCGCCGAAGTGACGGATGCCGAAGCCATCCATCCGGGCTATGGTTTTTTATCGGAAAATGCCGACTTTTCCGAAAAAGTCAAACAGAGCGGTTTTGTTTTTATCGGCCCCGAAGCCGATACCATTCGCCTGATGGGCGATAAAATATCCGCCAAAAAAGCCATGCAGGCCGCCGGTATCCCTTGTGTGCCAGGCAATGGCGAACCTTTAGACGATAACAACGACCACAACCTGAAACTGGCGCGTGAAATCGGTTATCCCATTATCATCAAAGCCTCCGGCGGCGGTGGCGGCCGGGGTATGCGCACGGTACACACGGAAGCAGCATTAATCAACGCCATCAGCTTGACCAAGGCCGAAGCCGCTTCCGCCTTCGGCAATGCGACCGTATATATGGAGAAGTTTCTCGAAGACCCGCGCCATATCGAATTTCAGGTGCTGGCGGACGCGCACGGCAACGCCGTTCATCTGGGTGAGCGCGACTGCTCGATGCAGCGCCGCCACCAAAAAGTGGTCGAAGAGGCGCCGGCCCCCGGTGTTACCGAAGAACAGCGCCGCACTATGGGGGAATTATGCGCCAAAGCGTGCCGCGATATTGGTTATTTAGGCGCGGGTACTTTCGAGTTTTTGTATGAAAAAGGCAATTTCTATTTTATCGAGATGAATACCCGCGTACAGGTGGAACATCCGGTGACGGAAATGGTTACCGGTTTCGATATTGTCAAGGAGCAACTGCGCATAGCTTATGGCCTGCCGCTGTCGATTACGCAGGAGCAGGTCAAAATTCAGGGGCACGCCATCGAGTGTCGTCTCAATGCCGAAGACCCTAAAACTTTCATGCCGTGCCCCGGCACGATCAATCAGTTTCATATGCCGGGAGGCCCCGGTATCCGTTGTGAAACGCATATTTACAATGGTTACAAGGTGCCGCCTTATTACGATTCGATGATCGGCAAACTGATCGCTCACGGCGAGCATCGCGGTAGCGCCATAGCCAGAATGAATACTGCCTTGAGCGAAATAATAATTGACGGCATTAAAACCAATATTCCCTTACAGAAAGAAATCATGAGCGATACCGGTTTTATCGAGGGTCAAAGAAATATCCACTATCTTGAAAAATTGTTGGGAATTCATTAACCCAGCGTAACTATTCAGCCTATTATCCTGATTGAACGATGCGTTGATTCTGTAGGGTGATGGATAAGCCGCGTAGGGTGGGCACATGCTGTTCGTGCCCACGCTGTATCTGGCGATTCAGGCGATTTCGGTGCATGTTGGCGTGCAAAAAGCGTGCAACGCATTTAGTGTTTGCAAAGTGGGATTAAATTTTATACAGGCGGACAGGTTCCGCCTTTTCTTTTGATACGGAAGGGAACATGGCTTGGCATCAGTTATCTGTTATTGGCACCGAGCTCATCGCGCCGGACGTGGCCGACTTTTTCAGTGAGCTTGGCGCGGTTTCGGTAACTTACATGGATGCTGAGGACCGGCCTGTGTACGAGCCTTTGCCCGGTGAAACTAAAATCTGGCCTAATACCCGGATTATCGCTTTATTCGAACTCGACGCCGAACCTGAGTCCATCAGGGAAGCCTTGTTCGATCAATTTGAAGAACATCCATTGCAGGACTGGTTTGCCGAGCGATTGGAAGATCAGGCCTGGGAGCGTAGCTGGATGGCCTATTACCATCCGATGAAATTTGCAGACCGGCTCTGGGTTTGCCCAAGCGGTCAGGAACGGCACGAACCCGGCACGGTTTGTCTGACTTTGGATCCCGGTCTGGCCTTTGGCACCGGCACGCACCCGACCACGGCCTTATGTCTGCAATGGTTGGCCAGTCATGATTTGACCGGCAAGACGGTGATCGATTACGGCTGCGGTTCCGGTATTCTTGCCGTGGCCGCCATTTTATTGGGGGCAAAGACAGCACATGCGCTGGACATCGACCCGCAGGCATTGACGGCTACTCAGGATAACGCCTTGAAAAACAACATCGCCGAGCGTATAAAATGCTGTTTACCGGAACAATTCGTGGCTTTCGAGGCGGATGTGGTGCTGGCCAATATTCTGGCGCAACCCTTGATCGATTTGTCCGGGCAAATTGCGCAATTAGTCGCGCCCGGCGGCGATCTGGTACTTTCCGGCATTTTAAATGAACAGGCGGCCGCAGTCAGTGCGGCTTATCGCTCCGTTATTGAATTGAATCCGCCGGTTGCACGGGAAGACTGGTGTCGGCTGGATGGACACAGGAATCATTAGCGATGTACACCCAATGCCCGCACTGTAACAGGACTCAGACACTGGGCGTTGAGCAGCTTCGGGAAAGTCGGGGCATAATCCGCTGCCCGAACTGTTCAGCTTTATTTGACGCCTTGCAGCGATTGAGCGAATCCACACCCGGTAAGATACCGCCTGAGGAAACGGTTGGCCAGCCTTGGGCAGCGGAGTCTGCGTCTGCATCGAGTGCCTATTGGGGATTGGCTGTACTGTTGGGCTTTTTCGTTTTGATCGGGCAACTGATTTATTTCGAAAGTTCCGCCGCCCTTCAGAATGAAACACTGCGGCCTTGGCTGGACAAGGCTTGCAGGAGCCTTGGCTGTAGCTTGCCGGAGTACCGTAATCCTGCCTATTTTGCAGTCATTGAAAGCTCATTAACCGTGGCTGAGGGTGGCTATTATAGTTTTCAGGCGGTTATTCATAATCAGGCCGCATTCCCGCAGCGTCCGCCCAACCTCGATCTCACTTTTATCAGGTTAGGCGGCGAGCCGTTTGCCGCCAGAATTTTTCGACCCGACGATTACCGGGAGGCTCCGGACGCCGTTATTGAAAGCGACCAATCCTTGACCATTGCACTCGATATTATCGCGCCCGATATAATCTTGGGCGGCTATATTTTTGAACTGATTTGATATGACTCATCCTGAGCTTTATTTACGAAAAAATGAAAACAAGCGTTTGCGTCAAGGTCATCAGTGGATTTTCAGTCATGAAATCGACGCGTTCAGTCCTGGAGGCCTGGTCTATGTGCGCTCTGCATCCAGGTGCAGGTTGAATTGCGTTGTTTGCAACCCAACGGTTCCCTATGGCAGTTGAAAAGAAAAAACCGGTTTGTGCATTATGCGGCCAAGCCGTCGAAATTAAAGGTTTTGACCTGAAAACCGAAACAGGCAAGCTGTCTTTTTGCTGTGCGGGCTGCCTGAGTATTTATCCATTGCTCAATGACAATAAAACGCTTACCGATTCCATTCAAACTAAAAAAAAGAGGTAATACTATAATGAAGGCTTGTGAAACCTGTGCCACCCGCGTCGAAATCGGCAAAAACCATAGACAAACCCCCGTTTTGCAAAGAGCCGTGGGCCTGGTTCTGATTTATTTGCCGCTGTTGACTTTTCCTTTTGTCATTATCAGCGCCTATCTGACCTACTTTCACTTGCGCATGATGGGAGCCAGGAATATTAAAACTCTGGGCGATTTTATTCCCAATCGCAGCAGCCATCGTTATGATCTGAAAAGCCAAATCACCATGGAAGGCTCTTTCAAAGCCAGCCTCGCGCAGTCCAGGCTGTTCTGGATTTTAAACTGCACCTGGTACTGTCCGGTCAGTGTCGCCTTGTTCGAATGGCATGCCTACATGGTTAAAATTGTCGAGAACTGGTGGTGCCCGTTTACCCACGCCAACAAGGAAGATTATCGGGAAGGCGCCATCGATAAATCATTCTGGCATATCTATCCTGAAGATGCCGTCAAATTGACGCCTGAAGATCGTGACAATCCTATCTGGAACGACGAAGTGGAAAAATGAATGAGGGGCGAAAATTTCGCTCCCCGGGTAATTACCGTTGTTTTGCTTCTTGCACACCCGCGAAACTGATCTAAGCTTATGGCATGATAACCAATAACATGGCAAGGCAGGATCTATGCAACAAACAAACAGCATTCTCATCGGCTATTTATCCGAAGTAAGAGGCGACGGCATGGATGCCAGAATAACGGAACAACACGCGGGCGATTTGCCGCTCATCAAGATAGATGATCAGGAATTGCTGGCGGGGCACATTGGTTCTTATGTCATTATCCGGCAGGCCGAAATCGGTGTTTTGGCGCTGGTGTTCAAGATGTGGCAAAAAGACCGTTTTGACGGCGCCGACGAGCGCCGGACGGATCGCTACATTTCCCTGATTCCGGTGGGTGAAATTCAAGAGGATGGTACCTTTATCCGGGGCGTCAGACATTATCCAACGCCCGGCGCCAACGTTTATGCCGTGGGTCTGAATGAGATCAACGCCATTTTTTCCAAGTTCAGGGATTATGAATTTTTTATCGGCCAACTATCGACGCACAAAGATTATCACCTGAGCCTCGATCCGCGCGCCTTGTTCGGCCGTCACTTCGCCATCCTGGGACAATCCGGTTCAGGAAAATCATGGGCCGTCACCAGTCTGATCCAGCACACCCTTAAAGCGATGCCCAAAGCTCATTTGATCATGCTCGATCTGCATGGCGAATATTGCTGGAAAGGCGATGGCGGCGAAATTCATTCTGCATTTCCTTGTGAACGGGTGAATTATGTCGATGCCATGGAAATGGAAATGCCTTACTGGATGATGACGTATGCCGAGCTGGTGGATTTGTTCATCGACCGTGACGACAAGGGCGCTTCGATGCAGATGGCGTTCATGCGCGAAATATTGCAGCAGCTTAAACGTAAGGAAGCCAAAGCCATAGGTCTTGGCGTCGTGTCCATCGATACACCGATATATTTTTCCCTGGCCGAAATGTACATGCAGTTCAAAAACGCCAATGAAGAGCGTAAAGACTTCGGCAAAACCAAAGGCGCCTTGTTCGGGCAGTTCGATGACTTTCTGATCAGGATGCAAAGCCGTTTTAACGATGTCCGTTATGATTTTTTGCTCAAACCCAAAAAACGCAATAATTCGGCCGGGATGGCGGATTTGCTGCGGCAATTTATCGGCCTGGGCGACAATAAAGCCAATATCACGGTAGTGGATTTGAGCTCCGTGCCGACCGATGTCAGGCCCGCCGTCTCCGCCCAGGTCGGCCGCCTGGCCTATGAATTCAATTACTGGAACCCCAAGCGCCGGGAGTTTCCGATCACGCTGATTTGCGAAGAAGCCCACGCCTATATTCCCAGGGAAAAAGGCGGGCCCTTTGAAGGCACCAAAAAAATGATGGAGCGAATTGCCAAGGAAGGCCGTAAATACGGTGTTTCTATCGGCGTCGTCAGCCAAAGGCCCACTGAATTGTCCGAAACCATGCTGTCCCAATGCAGCTCGTTTATCTGCCTGCGCACCACCAACCCTGACGATCAGGCTTATATCAAAGGCCTGGTGCCGGAAGCCGAAGGCGATCTGACCGATATACTGACTTCGCTGGGCCGAGGCGAAGCGCTGGTTCTGGGCGAAGCGGCGCCTTTGCCGACACGGGTACAGATTTACCGGCCTGATCCCGAACCTAAAAGTAATGATGTCGATTATTTTGACGGTTGGCGCGAAGGCCCGGACGATATCGATGTTGAGCAGATTGTACAGCTCTGGCGCACACAGACCCGTAAATAAAAGCTGACCGGAAACGATGAGCCATAAGGCTGGATTGACGATAAAGTCGTCAATCCAAACAGTGCACTACAACACCGTCAAATGCTTGCCGCTTTCGGTATGCACCAAATCACCGCTGCGTTGCAGAACAAAATAGCCGCGTTTCCAGGCTTCTTTTTTGGCCTCGTCATTGATATGGAAGGAGGCAATGGCACCGTATTGTTTGTAATTCCGGTAAACCGGAAACAAAACTTTGAAATTGCGCATTTTACGATCCAGCTTGTCCAAATCGTTGGTATGGGCTTTGTATTTGACTTCGACAATGCCGATGGCGTCACCGTTGGTCATAATGATGTCATATTCCTCTTCGGTTTTTCCGCGTCGTTTGTGACTGCTTTTTTCAATGTCGTCAAAACGGATATGCCTAAAATGCGTATCATTAGCTAAATTGGTGAAGAAAAATTCTTCGGCTACATCACCCTGATTGTTGGCTATATTGCCTAAAGTAATGCCCATCCGCTCCAGCTTTTCGGTCAGCTTTTTATCATTGCGCCGTATTTGTTCATCAGTGGCTTTTTGGGCAACAGACAGGCTGGCAACCAAGGCTTTGAGTTCATCATCGGTCATGGCTTACTCCCAAGTATTTTCAATAATTCTGATTTTAGCATGACCCTATAACCCCGGAAGCTGATGCTGACTGCGCTGCGCCATTTGCTTTAGTCAGTTTGAGCTGGATTTGGCATCCATTGTTTCGATAAAAGCATTGGCTTCATCGATGGATTTTTCCATCGCGTCAATCAACGTCGAAACATCGGTTTTGATCGCCGCCAGATCACCTTTTAAAGACGCAATGGCCTGAGCATTGAGGTTATGCTTCAGGTACATGACCTGATCCTTGAATACTGTCAAAACAGGTTCAATTTTGGCTTCCGCGCGTTTCATCGCTGAAATCAGTTGCTGGTACTGTTGTTTGGTGCTGTTCAGCTTTTGCTGACTGTTACGTTTCAACGACGCACTGCTGTATTGGGTGATTTCTTCTTCCCATTCGGCAAACAAGGCTTCGGATACATCTTCGATATCACTGATGCGTTTTTTGACTTCTTCGGCTTTTGCCGCACTGGCTTCGTACTCGCCATTGAGTTTATTGTAAGTCGCTTCCAGATCGCCGCCGTTAAATTGAGTCAGTGCGGTAAACTGCTCCAGCGCGGATTTGAACTGCTCCTTGGTTTCTTCCTGGGTGTCGCGGGCTTTCTCGACCCGATGCACCATAACCAGGCGCTTGGGAATGCCGATTTTTTCCAGGCCGCTGTAATAAAGGCTGGAACAAGCGCTCAAAACGCCCACAAAAGTAAAAACCAAACCACGCTGTAAATAAGTCACGCCCCTCTCCTTTAGATGTAGTGCATTGTATATTGAAAATACACCGGTATCGATAATGCATTATAATACAAGGTTATCCGGAAAATTTCTTTTTTAATCAGTATGTCAGAATTAGTTTCGCAATTACGCAGGCGGCGCGCTTTCGCCATCATTTCCCACCCCGACGCCGGGAAAACCACGCTCACCGAGAAGTTATTGCTGTTTGGTGGCGCTATTCAATTGGCCGGGTCTGTAAAGGGGCGGAAAGCTTCGCGCCATGCCACGTCCGACTGGATGGAAATGGAAAAAGAACGCGGTATTTCGGTGACCACCTCGGTCATGCAGTTCGAACATAAAAGTTGCATTATCAATCTGCTGGATACACCGGGACACGAAGATTTTTCGGAAGATACTTACCGGACGCTGACAGCCGTGGATTCAGCCTTGATGGTGATCGACGTGGCCAAAGGCGTTGAAGACCGAACCATCAAACTGATGGATGTCTGTCGTTTGCGTTCTACGCCTATTCTGACGTTTATCAACAAACTGGACAGGGAAGGGCGTGAGCCTATCGAATTGCTTGATGAAGTCGAACAGGTGCTGAATATCAATTGCGCGCCGATGACCTGGCCCATTGGCATGGGCAAGCGATTTAAAGGGGTTTACCATCTCTATAAAGATGAAATTCATTTGTTCAGCGCGCAACATGGCGGCAAGATCGCCGAGGCGGAAATTATCAAGGGGCTGGATAATCCCAAACTCGACGAATTATTGCAGGATCAGGCCGAAGAGCTCAGAGACGAAATCGAATTGGTTAAAGGCGCCAGTCATCAATTTGATCTGGACGCCTATCTTCAAGGCAAGCAAACGCCGGTTTTTTTCGGTTCCGCCATCAATAATTTCGGGATACTGGAGTTGCTGGACGCTTTCGCCGAATACGCGCCATCGCCTCGACCGCGCGAAGCCCAGCAACGGCAGGTTATGCCCGATGAACCCAACTTCAGCGGTTTTGTTTTTAAAATACAGGCCAATATGGATCCTTCGCACCGGGATCGTGTGGCGTTTCTACGGATCTGCTCGGGTAAATTCGACAAAGGCATGAAAATTTATCATGTCCGTATCGGTAAAAATATTCAGGTTGCCAACGCCATTACTTTTCAGGCCGACAGCCGAAAAAATGTCGAGGAAGCCTATCCGGGCGATATTATCGGTTTGCATAATCACGGCACCATACAAGTCGGCGATACTTTTACGTTGGGTGAAAAGCTCAAATACGGCGGCATTCCGTATTTTGCGCCGGAATTGTTCCGGCGCGTGGTGTTGAAAGACCCGCTACGCGCCAAGGCCTTACAGAAAGGCTTGCTTCAATTGACCGAGGAAGGCGCGACGCAGTTATTCAAACCTCTGAAAAATAATGATCTTATTCTCGGCGCGGTGGGTGTGTTGCAGTTTGATGTGACCGCTTACCGGTTAAAGGCCGAATACAATGTCGAATGCGTTTATGATGCAGTTTCCGTCAATACCGTGCGTTGGGTCAGCTCCGACAAACCGGCGCGGTTCGAAGAGTTCAAAAAAAGAGTTTTTGACAGTCTGGCCGAAGATGGCGGTGGTTTTTTGGTGTATCTGGCCAGCAGCCGGGTCAATTTGCAGTTGACTGAAGAACGCTGGCCGGATATTAAATTCAGCGCAACCCGCGAAGTTTAAAGCAATACAGTGCGTCTGAAGGCTTTTTTGCGGAACTAACCCCGTCCCAAATGTTTGCCCTATTTGAAGCAAACGGCAAACCCCATGGAGCGATATTTTCCGGTATAATCAGTCCAATTTTAACTCAAGCTATTTAAGGTCTTATGTCGGATATAAATAAAGTGGTGTTGGCTTATTCAGGCGGGTTGGATACTTCCGTTATTCTCAAATGGTTACAGGATGTTTATGCTTGCGAAGTGGTTACTTTCACGGCCGATATCGGCCAGGGCGGGGAAGTGGAGCCGGCGCGGGAAAAAGCGCGAGCCATGGGTATCAAGGAAATCTATATCGACGATCTGCGGGAAGAATTCGCCCGTGATTATGTGTTTCCGATGTTCCGCGCCAATACTATTTACGAAGGCGAGTATTTGCTGGGAACCTCGATTGCGCGACCGCTGATTGCCAAACGGTTAATCGAAATCGCCAATGACACCGGAGCTAATGCCATTTCTCACGGCGCCACCGGCAAAGGCAATGACCAAGTGCGTTTCGAGCTGGGCGCTTACGCCTTGCGCCCGGACATTCATATTATCGCACCTTGGCGAGAATGGGACCTGAATTCGCGTGAAAAACTTATTGCTTATGCCGAGCAGCACGGTATTCCGGTCGAGATGAAACGGGGCAAGGCGTCGCCTTATTCGATGGATGCCAATTCGCTGCATATTTCTTATGAAGGCGGCATTCTCGAAGACCCTTGGGCGGAACCGGAAGAAGCCATGTGGCGCTGGACTGTCGCCCCGGAAGCGGCACCCGACCAGCCGACATATCTTGATCTGACTTATCGGAAAGGCGATATTGTCGCCATCGATGGCGCGGAGCACACGCCGGCGCAAGTTCTGGAAACTTTAAATAAAACGGCTGGCGCCAACGGTGTCGGGCGTCTGGATATTGTTGAAAACCGTTATGTCGGCATGAAATCCCGTGGCTGTTATGAAACACCGGCCGGTACCGTGATGCTGAAAGCGCATCGCGCCATCGAGTCGCTGACCCTGGACCGGGAGGTCGCGCATTTAAAAGATGAGCTGATGCCGCGCTACGCTAGTTTGATTTATAACGGCTATTGGTGGAGTCCTGAGCGGAATATGCTGCAAACCATGATCGATGCTTCACAGCTACATGTCAACGGCAAAGTGCGTGTCAAATTATATAAAGGCAATGTTGTCGTGGTCGGGCGCGCATCCGATACCGACAGTCTTTTTGATGAGGCGATTGCAACTTTTGAAGATGATGCGGGCGCCTACAATCAAAAAGACGCCGAAGGCTTTATCAAGCTCAATGCGTTAAGAATGCGCATCGCGGCAAAAAAACAACATTGAAATTCGGCTGAAGCAAGCATTCTCTGCCGAGCACCAATAACTGGCCTGAAATCCTGTTATAGAAAAAAGAAAAGTCAGTTTTATCAGACGTTTTATGTGCTTTTAAGTGAATACCTTGCAAGTGCGCCGTGTGTCGGAATAGTTGTCGTTTCGATAAAATGCAGGACAATTTCGATTAAACTTGTATAATCCACGCAATAACAAATGTAAGCCTAATTCGGTTTTTGTTGCGTGAGAATAAAAATTTTTCGGTCGAGGTGCTGTCGGCGTAACAGCTCCGAATCGAGGGGAAACCAGGTAATGAGCGAAATGCGAGACACCCATTCTGATGATGTGCAGCGGCGCAGTCCGGTCATTTTTGAAGTAATGCCGCTACACCGGGACTTGGTCAAGGTCAATAAATATCTCATCTATGCCGTTATTTGTTTAATGGCGGTGGTTTTTTTGATGGGTTTTTTTTTGCTGCCGTCACACAACGCGCGTGATACAGCTTATAAAAGCATCGCGTTCGAAACAGCCTACAAAGCCAAGACCAATCCGGTGCTATCGGCGGAAATTGATGTTTTAAAGGCGCAAGTGGTCGGCCTGGTCAGCGGTTCGATTGAAAGTAAACTGCGCACACTGGAGCAAAGCGTTAAATCGGGCAGCATCGCTTATTCTCTGGGGACTATCGAGGAGCTTAAAAACGATGTGAAAGTTTTGCGCAATTATTCGGGTCCAGTCGAAGTAAAAGCCGATTTACCCAGTGAGCAGGTGCTCAAGGAAATATCCCAATTAAAAGATTTGATTTATTTCACCCTCGCCTCGTGCAGCTTGATGCTGGCGGCAATCGTGGGTGTCTGGTTTAAAAATCGCAAGCGCTTGCCTTACAAGGCCATGCGCCAGGGTTTTTTGGGTAAGCCTTAGGGAATAACTTTCGGTGTTTAATCCTGATGCCGCTATACGTGTATTTTTTGTAGGGTGAAAAGATAAGAAACGTGCATTTTATAACTTGCGCAACTGACTTGTCTTTTTGTCCGTCTTCTGCGTTGCCTACAGGGATGTAGGTAAGGGGCGTGAGCCAAGAGCGGCGCTTTGCGCAAACAGTTACATAGTTCACTATCGCTAAGTTTGCACGCTTTGAACCCAGCACCTAAATTCCAAAGGTTATTGGCTATGATTTTGAATCATAGCCAATTTAGGTGCTGGGCAAAAATCCTGGCGTCAGTTGCGCAAGTTATTTCATGCCCATTCCTAAGCGCATCCACCTTATGTGCTAAATAATTCAGGTGCTGGGTCAAAAAAACCACAAACATGACCGCTCGAAAGCATAGCTCCGCAAAATATCGAGTTTAATGGCAGTCCATGGATACCGGCTTTGGCTGAAGCACCTCTCGCTGCATGGCGTCAAGAATGCCGTACCATTCGGCTACGACCTCCACGGGAAGGACAAAATCAATGAATAACGGCGTATTTGATTTTTGCGATCGGCTCATCCGCGCATACAGCGCGTTTTCACGAAGCTTTTCCCGCATCGCTGCACCGGGTATCAGGGATGAAGTGGAACGGCAATATGACGAAGGACGCTATTGGCAAAACCATCCCCTCTTCGATTTTGAGGCGCAAGAGCACACCGCGCAGATGGACGCCGGAAGGCGTCAACTGCTTGAACAACGTTTCCGCTACACCGACAAGGACCGCAAGGACTGGGCCGCCGACTCCACGCACGAAGCTGAACTGGCCCATGCCTTGCCCGATCAAGTGGCACAGGATTATCAGGCGATCTTGCAGCAGGAGCTGGCGCAACTACCAGATGAACTGAAAAATACCGAGGTGGAGCGGCTGGTGCGCCAGCGTGTCGGCCAGTAGGCCTTCCGCAGCGTCATGCTCGATTACTGGGGCGGCGCCTGCGTATGGCCTGCCCGAGGTGCTGCGCGCCAGCCACGCCAAACCCTGGGCCGAATGTGCGACGGACGCCGAACGGCTGGATGTGTTTAACGGCTTTCTGCTCAGCGCCAATCTGGACGCCTTGTTCGACCGTTTTCTGATCAGCTTTGAAGAACGGGGTGTGCTGGTGATCGCGCCAGCCCTGGCAAGGCTGGATTTTCTGCCCTTAGGTATTGCACCCGGCATGAAACTGCGCTGAGTCAATGCACTGCACCAACCGTATCTGACACGGCACCGTGCCCGATTACGGCAACGATTGTTATTCGATGCGGTTTTTTGATTTGAGCAACACCAAGAGCAGCAATTGCGTGAGGGTTTCAGTGAGGATCAATGTCGGTTCGGTGCTGGGATAGTTCATAAACCGAAAAATCTTTCAAAAACCAAGCGTTGGGGGCGGTGCCTTGTCGTGTTCGCGGCGCAGACAGGCAGGAAAAAAAAGCCGCATCAGTTTCGATGCGGCTTTTTTTGTGGGGCGTTTTAACGGCTTTTAAGCTTATTTGCTCAGGTATTCGTAAACTGCGTCGATAGCTTGTTCTTCTGTCACGCCTGCTTTTTTGACAGGGCCCAGACTCATGATTTGACCGGTTGCTTTGGGCATACCGTTTTTGCCTTCTTTTAACACGGTGCCGAATTTTTCACGATCCAAGGCGCCGCTTTTGATCAACTCGCGTAATTGCGGGTTGGAAGAAATGTCGTGACAAGCGCCGCAACCGCGACCGAAAGCGCGATCATAGATTTTTTTGCCCAGATCGGCGTCGGCCATTGCCTGGCCGCTCAAAGCGATAAAAGCAAAGCCTGCTGCTGCGATTAATGATTTTTTCATGTTGACCTCTCCTGGTGAAGAAAAAGAACTGCTGAACATTCGAGTTATTGGCGCAGTTCAATTAAAAAGTTAAACCCGGGAATGATAAAGGGTTTAACGTAAAAATTCAATCAATTTATTTAGAGTTACAAAGCAAGTAACTATTCAGTCCATCCCGCGAGAGCTTTTTGAAAGGCAACAGTGTAGGGATAAGCTTAAGCCGCATTCACCTTTAGGCTGTAGCCACGCAGAGCAGCTTTGGTGGATGCGCTTACGCTTACCCTACAGACAAATGCATCGCTCAATCAGGATGATAGGCTGAATAGTTACCAAATTAAAACAATGCAGGGTTTAATTATTTCAACTGCCGCTGAATGATAACTGAATAATGTTATCTTCTCCAGCGCTGTAGAAATCCGTTTGTTGCCATGCTGGTTATTTTCTTGTCATTGTCTGTAAAGGCCAAGGCAACGATGCTCGCCGCCGATGGGCGCCAGATTTCCTGCTTTTGCGGACGCCAGTATTTCAAAAGTTTGCCGGTTTTGACATTCCATAAATCGATACGTTGAGAGATGCGCCCGGTCACCAAATAATTGCCGTTGTCGGAAAATTGTGCGGCCGACAGGGTCAACAGCTTCGGGCCAACGTCCTGATGAACCTTGCCGGTGGCTGTTTTCCATAAGTGCGTCTGACTGAGAGCGGCATTAGTCATTGCGTATGCACCATCAGCACTCAGTGCCACGGTCGTGACTTGATTGGGGTGCGGCCAGATATATTGGAGCGTTCCGTTCTTCAAATCCCATAATTTGGCGGTGTTGTCTTCAGAGCCTGTCAGTGCATAATCGCCGTTTCGGGATAAAGCTGTCGCCAATACCGGATTGTCATGCGCAAAAGCATACTGTGTGCGGCCATACGGCAAGGCGAAATAGATGGCTTTGTCTTTGAGTCCGATCAGTGCGAACCGGCCGTCGGCAGACAGGCTGATGGCGCCGATGTCCGGAAAGCTCCAAACTTTCAGCAAGGCGCCATCGGCGATACGCCACCAGGCCAGTGAATCCTTCTCGGCGGTGATGGCGTAGTGTTCATCGGCGGACAACGCGACTTTGACGATACCGTTGTTGGCGTCGGTGTGTTGCCAGTTGTGCAGTAGCGATTTGGGGTTTAATTGCCATAGTTGGGCCGGTCCCGAGGCTGTGGCAATCAGCGCGTATTGTTCGGTAAGCGCGGCGGCAAAAACGCCGTCGGGCGCCATGAGCACCGTTTTTTCGGCTTTGGGCGTGCGCTCGCAGGCGGCGATGAGCAGGGCGGCGCAAAAAAGGGTGAGCAATGCCTTGGGTTTCATGGGCTTTGGTCTCTAACAGTTATAACGATGTAGCAGCCTGATTATGGGTGAACCATTTCAACTTGTCATGCAGTTTGACCACGGTACCGATAATAATCAAAGTCGGCGGGGTAATCGACTCGTGGGCGGCAATTTCCGGCAAGGAGGTCAAGGTGCCGGTGAATACGCGCTGATGTTCGGTCGTCCCCTGCTGAACCAAAGCGGCGGGGAGGTCTTCAGGCGCGCCGTGGGCGATCAGTGCCCGGCAAATATACGGTAATCCGATCAATCCCATGTATATGACCAGCGTTTGATTGGGCTGGGCGAGCTGTTGCCAGTTCAGATTGATGCGGTTGTCTTTTAAATGGCCGGTCACAAAAGTGCAGGACTGCGAGTGATCCCGGTGAGTCAAGGGGATCCCCGAATAAGTCGCGCAGCCGGATGCGGCGGTAATGCCCGGCACAACCTGAAATTGAATGCCCTGTTCCATCAGGGTTTCGATTTCCTCGCCGCCGCGACCGAAAATAAAAGGATCACCGCCTTTGAGCCGGGCTACCCGCTTGCCTTGTTTGGCCAGATCGGCAAGCAGGTGATTAATTTCCTGCTGGGGCAGGGTATGTTCGCTGCGTTGCTTGCCGACATAGATTTTTTCACTGTCGCGGCGCGCCAGATCGAGGATGGCGGGGGTCACCAGCCGGTCATAGACCACTACATCGGCTTGCTGCATCAGGCGTAGCGCTTTAAAAGTCAATAAATCCGGGTCGCCGGGACCGGCGCCGATCAAATAAACTTCCCCAGGGCAAGGTGAGCCGTCGTGCTGATTCAGTGCTCGGCTGAGCTGCTGTTCGGCTTCGCTGTCCTTGCCCGAAAACATCCGCTCGGCAATGCTGCCCTGGAATACGTTTTCCCAGAAAATACGCCGTTGATTGGAGTCTTTGATGCGCTGTTTGACTTGCGGCCTGAATTTTTCCGACAGCCGCGCTAAACGTCCATAGCCGGCGGGGATCAAGGTTTCGATTTTGGCGCGCAGCAGTCTGGCCAATACCGGTGCGGCGCCGCCGGACGATACGGCGACAATCAAGGGCGAGCGGTCGATGATGGCCGGAAAGATAAAACTGCACAAATGCGGAGTATCGACCACATTGACCGGAATTTTTTGTGCATGGGCGCATTGGGCGACTAAATGATTGGTTTCGCTGTCGTCGGTGGCCGATACGACTAACGCAAATCCTGAAAGGTCGGCCGCTTCAAAGCGTTTTTCCACAAGGGTCAATCCGAAGCCAGGTTTCATTGCCCGGACGCCGACGCTGATTTTATCCGCGATGACCGTGATTTTTGCACCGGTACGGGCTAACAAGTCGATTTTACGAGCGGCGATGGCGCCAGCGCCGACAATCAGGCAGGGCTGGTCTTTTAATTTTACAAACAGCGGGAAATATTCCATAAGGGGCGGGCATGTGCGTATTCTATCAAGGATGGTATTATAAGCAGGAGGCCGATATTTTAGAAAATATGTAATTATTCAGTCTGCTGAACAGGAAGCACACAGTAGGCTGGATGCGCTTAGCTTTCCACCCTACAAAAATAAACATGTAGCTGCATCAGTATTAAACACTGAATAGTTATAAATTTCACTGAATAATTACGAAAATATACTGTTTGAACGACGATGAAAACTGAAACCGGATCAATGATTGAATTTGATTTTGAAGTCGATGCCAGAGGCTTGTTGTGCCCTTTGCCTTTATTGCGCTTGAAAAAAGCCCTGAATGAGGTAATGAGCGGCCATATCGTTAAAGTAATGGTCACTGATCCTGCCGCGCATCTGGATTTTGGCGTCTATTCCGAGCAGGCGGGGCACACCATCATAGAATATATCAAAGATTCGGATTGCCGGATTTTTTATATCAGAAAGCATTGAGAAACCAATACTTGATTTCCTTCAGGGATTCTCAGATTTAATCCGCCATCCCACTCAATGAAAATACTCATTTTTGAATACGTTACCGGCGGCGGTCTGGCGCAGGAGGATTTGCCGGACGCGCTGATTACCGAAGCCTTGCTGATGCTCAAAGCCTTGCTGCGGGATTTGGCGGAGCTGGACGGCATTGAACCGGTGTTATTGCTCGATGTCCGCCTGCTTGGCTCGATCGGCGTTTTGGACGGGCGCGTCAGTCGTGTTCCGGTCGGGCGCGCGGATGCTGTTTACGCCGTGCTGGAGCAAGCTATCGCCGACTGCGATGCGGTATGGCCCATCGCCCCGGAAATGAATGACAGCCTGTTCGACTTGACGCGAAGGCTTGAACAGTACGGCAAGCCGGTGTTGTCTTCGCCGTCGGCCGTAGTAGAGCTGACCGCGAACAAGCTCAAAACCTGTCGGCATCTGGCAGCTTGCGGCATTGCTGCCGTTCCGACTGAATCATTGGCGGATGTCGTGTTTGAAAAAACCGCCAAGTGGGTGCTGAAGCCGATAGACGGCGCGGGTTGCACGCAAACTTTCCTGGTCGATGAAGCGAATGATAGTGTTCGCCTGTTGCAGGATTCGACCGCGCCTGAGTGTTATATTATGCAGCCTTTTATCGAAGGCGCGGCCAAAAGTTTGAGCTGTTTGTTCAGGCAGGGCCAGGGCTGGCTGTTGAGTGTCAATGATCAGGTCGTTGAAATCAGGCATCGGCAGTTCAAGTTATTGGCCTGCAAAGTCAATGTATCGGCCGACTCCCGCCGCTATCAAAAATTGATCGATCAGGTTGCGGTAGCATTGCCTGCCTTGTGGGGTTATGTCGGCATCGACTTTATTGAAACGGCGGAAGGCGCGGTAATCCTGGAAATCAATCCCCGCTTGACGACTTCTTATGTCGGCCTTTATCAGGCTTTAGGCATCAATGTGGCGGGGCTGGTGTTGTCGCTTTTGACGCATAGCCCTGTGATCGAATCTACCCTAAACCGCACTATCGATGTCGCAATAACGGCGGGTACAAAAAATGCCTCACTATAATATCGGCTGGGATATTGGCGGCGCGCATCTCAAGGCGGCTGTTGTCGATGCTGATGGCAGCGTGCTGAAAGTCATGCAGCAGCCTTGTCCGTTATGGAAAGGCATGAATTGGCTGGAGAAGGCCGTCAAAACTTTGCAGGCCGAATTGCCGAAAGTGCCTTGTCGGCATGTCGTCACTATGACCGGCGAACTGGTCGATCTGTTCGATCACCGGGAGCAGGGTGTCGAGACTATTATAGCCGCGCTATCGACGCTGTTGCCGGTCGCCGATTTGTGGGTTTATGCAGGCCGTCTTGGAATCTTGTCGGCGCGAGCGGTGTTACCCGAACATTACAGCGCCATCGCTTCAGCCAACTGGCTGGCCAGCGCATCTTATGCCGCCGGTAAATTGGGCAAAGGCCTGTTGGTCGATATCGGTAGCACCACCACGGATATTATTTTGTTCAGTGAAGGCCGGGTTCAGGCGCAAGGGTTGACGGATTATCAGCGGCTGGTGTCCTTTGAGCTGGTTTATACCGGCATTGTCCGCACTGCGGTGATGGCGGTGGCGCAGGAGGTCTTGTTTAAAGCGTGTAAAGTCGGTTTAATGGCGGAATATTTTGCGACCATGGCCGATGTCTATCGGCTCACCGGCGAGTTGAACGAAGCGCATGACCAGGCCGAAAGCGCCGACGGCGGCGCCAAAACCGTCAGCGCCAGCGCCCGCCGTCTGGCCCGCATGATAGGCTGCGAATACGCTGATTTTGATTTCGATGACTGGCGGCAATTGGCTTTCGATCTTCGTGCCCGGCAGTTGGATAAAATCGCGCAAAGTTGTAAAAGTCATGCGGCCCGGGGCCGACTGTTGCCGCAAGAGCCTTTTGTAGGCGCGGGCGTGGGCCGGTTTTTGGTCAAGCAACTGGCGGCCGGATTGGGGCATGATTATGTCGATTTTAACGACTTGCTGCCGCAAACTTGCGTACAATCGGCCTCTACTCCGGCCGATTGCGCACCGGCCATAGCGATTGCGCTGTCGGCATCCGGCGCTTGCTGATGCCCAGGAATATACTTTCTCTATCAAGATGACTCTATAAATGCCGGTGTCAAAACCCATTATTCAATCGCTTCCTTACTTTGAAAACAGCGCCGAATTGTTTGCGCCGATTGCAGGTCACCCTTGGTCTGTTTTTCTCGATAGCGGCTATCCACTGAGTAAGCAGGGGCGCTACGATATTCTGGCGACCGAGCCGGTCTGCACCTTGCTGACCTGCGGCGATATTACAACGGTAACGCACAAACACCTTGCAACCACCTCGACGGACGATCCGTTTACTTTGGTAAAACAGCAGCTTTTGCCCGAAATGCCGGGCATTGCCGACGTGCCTTTCAAGGGTGGCGCCATCGGTTATTTCGGCTACGATCTGGCCCGGCGCCTGGAAAAATTGCCCGCTATCAGTCAGGATGCGGAAAATATCCCACAAATGGCTGTCGGCATTTATGCCTGGGCCGTGATAGTCGATCACCTGAAGCGACAAAGCTATTTGGTCGGATTGCTCGATGACAGCCAGCGTAAAGTTTTGACCGAACGTTTCAGTCGGTTGCCAAAGCCCTGCCGAAATTCAAGTTTTCAAGTGACAGGGTCAATCGAGGCCAATATGGACAGGTCGCGCTATGCCGCCGCTATCGGCCGGATCAAGCATTATCTGAAAGAAGGCGATTGTTATCAGATCAATCTGGCGCAGCGTTTCAGCGCGCCCTGCCAAGGCGACCCCTGGCAGGCGTATTTAAAATTGCGCAAGCTCAATGCGGCGCCGTTCAGTGCCTACCTGAACATGCCCGGAGTGCAAATCTTGAGCTCTTCGCCTGAACGCTTTTTAAAAGTGTCCGGCAGGCTGGTCGAAACCAAGCCCATAAAAGGCACGCGCCCGCGAAAAAAGAATGCCGCCAAAGACTTTGAGCAAGTGCGGCAACTGCAAAACAGCAAAAAGGACCGTGCGGAAAATGTCATGATTGTCGATTTACTGCGCAACGACATCAGTAAAACCTGTCAAAAAGGTTCGGTTCAGGTTCCGGAATTGTTCGCTATCGAAAGTTATGCCACAGTGCATCATCTGGTCAGTACCGTTACCGGCGTGCTGGATGCAGGGCGTCATGCCCTGGATTTGTTGAAAAGCTGCTTTCCCGGCGGTTCGATTACCGGCGCGCCCAAAGTCAGGGCAATGCAGGTCATCGAAGAACTGGAGTCGCACCGGCGCGGCGTTTATTGCGGCGCCATCGGTTATATCGGTTTCGATGGCAACATGGACACCAATATCGCTATCAGAACCCTGGTGCACTCAAGCGGTACGATTCGTTTTTGGGCCGGTGGCGGCATCGTCAATGATTCGGTGATGGCCGATGAATACCAGGAAACTTTCGATAAAGCCGCCGCCATGCTAGCCTTGCTGGAGGCGTTTCAGGTTCAATGAAAGTGGTTAAAATCGGCGGCAGCCTCGAACGCTCGGGCGACTTGATGATCTGCCTGGATAGGGTCATCAAACAAAATCGACAAGGGCTCGTCATTGTGCCGGGCGGCGGCCTGTTTGCCGAACAGGTGCGTCTTGCACAGCAACGCTGGGGTTTTGACGAGGTATCCGCGCATCACATGGCGATTCTGGCCATGCAGCAAATGGCCTTGCTGTTTAAAGCGCTGCAACCGGCATTGCAGATGAAAGGCTCGGTCGCCGCCATCAGAAGCGCGCTCGCGGCCGGTCGAATTGCGCTGTGGTCGCCCGCTATCTCCGCTTTGGATGCCGCAGACATCGCCGCTAGTTGGGATATTACCTCGGATAGTCTGGCCGCGTGGCTGGCGACTGAACTGGGAGCACAGGAGCTGGTCTTAGTAAAATCGGCGAAAGTTGCGGCTGACGCCGACATTGAAGCCTTGGCCGGGCGCGGTATTGTCGATCCGGCATTGCCTCGGTTTACTGCGCAAGCAACCTATAAAATAACGATTATCAATAAAGATTCACTGTCATGCTGAACAAGAGTCTGAGTCAAAGCGTGTTTAATTTGTTCAGGCAGTTTTTTTCAAAAAAGCTGCGCGGCGCTTATTATTACGCCAAGGAAACGCTGGGCGAGCCTAAACGCAATATTGTAGTACATCATGTCTCGCAGGCTTGCGAGAGCCTGGAAGAAACCAAGGTGCATTTTGAAGGCGCTTTGCAACGGTTCAAGACCATCGTCATTATTGACGATACCAGTCTGGAATATAAATATAAACTGTTGCAGCAGCAATATGATTTTTGTAAAGCCAGGGCCGACAATGTCGGCAACAGGATTCGGGCGATTGAAGAAGTCAGTGACGCCTTGTTCGCCGAATGGGCGTCGGAACTCAATGAATACAGCAATAACGCTTTAAAATCGCGCAGCAGGCAGCAATTGAAGCTGTCCCGGCAACATTATGCGCGCTTGGTCAAGTCGATGCGGCGCGCGGAGAGCAAAGTGCTGCCGGTGTTGGCGGCCTTCAAGGATCAGGTTTTGTTTCTCAAGCATAATCTCAATGCCCAGGCTATTGCCGCGCTCGAACATGAGTTTATTGAAATAAGCGCGGATTTATCGCTCTTGATCAAGGTCATGGAGCAAACCATTCTGGAGGCCAACCAGTTTGTCGCCAGCCTGATCGAGCCTAAAACCCTGCCCAATCCGGGTCGGAATTAATAAGCTTGGCCTACAACTTGTAAAGTACGTCGTTGGCTTTTTCTTTGATTCTGTCCGCTTTGGTTGTTCGGTCTTGCTGCAAACGCTCCTTGCTGAACTGGGCAATCATGTCTTCCCAGGATTGATATTTATCATAAGCTTCAAAACCCTGGTTTTTGCGGTGTTGATAAATTTCACGCCCTATGATTATAATTTCATTGGGATTTTTGCCGTCAACCTGGCTCAGGAAAGCATCGGTGTCGGGGAAGGCGTCGCGAATGGTCCAGAAAGACACTTCAAATTCGATTCTTTTTTCGGGCGGCAAACGCTCTTTCAGAACCTTAACCGAACGGTAAGCGGTGCGGCTGTTGTGCCCGTTGATTTGGTCTGCTTTGCCGCAGCCGAGTAGAGAGAAAGTGGCAACGATCAGAAAAAAAGCGGATAGATTCCTCATAAAGTTTAACCTCGAATGTTTGGTGATGATCTGTTCTTTTAATTATGTGTGACGTATGCTTACCAAACTAAGTAAAATACCGGGTAAGTATAAACCTAAGCCACTTCAATATGCTGGAATTTATTCAATTATTAAAACAGCGCTATCAAACCATTTCGCAATACATAAAAAGTGAATCGGTTCGGTCAGTCTACCAGCAACGGATCGATCAGCAAATTCTGGCTGAAGCCTTGATAAGAAAAGGTGATTTACTCAACAGGAACCCCGAACATCCCTTGCAAATAGCGGTTGTCGGGCCAACGCAAGCGGGTAAGAGCACATTGGTCAATCTGCTGCTGAACAGCCAGGACGCAGGAGTCAGTCCCTTGGCCGGTTATACCGTCCACTCCCAAGGCTTTTGTAACGGCCTGAGCCATGATCGATGCAGTGACTTGCAACAGTATTTCGGACGCTTTCAGCAAGTAAGCCCGGTCCAACTCAGTAAAGACCGCTATGATTGCTATGCGCTCAGCGAAAATACCGGCAGATCGACATTGCTGCCTGCTTGCGTTATTTGGGATACACCCGATTTTGATTCGATCGATGCTGCAGGCTACAGTGAAGCTTTGATACGCACACTGGCCCTGGCCGATGTTATTATCCTGGTCGTCAGCAAGGAAAAATATGCCGACCAATCGGTTTGGGACTTGATGTCTTCCATTCAAGCTTTGCAACAACCCACGCTTATTTGCATCAACAAACTGGTGGAAGGCTCCGAAACGATTGTTATAGAGTCATTAAAGCAAAAATGGCGGCAAGCACGAAGCGATGAGTTGCCTGCCATAGTGCCCTTGTTGTATCAAAAGCATCCGGTCGCGCTTGCTGTGCCGGATGCTCTGGCAGGCAGTATGCGGGCTTTGCCACGGGGGCTCAAGCGCGATAAAAATGATGCGCGGCTTCAGGATTATCTGAAGCAACACTGGCAAAACTGGCTGGAGCCAATCGCCGCCGAACATCAGGCTGTGCATGAATGGCGAATGTTGATAGATGAATTGATCAAACAGGCCCTGCATCAGTACCAACGCGATTACCTGAACCATCCGCATCATTACGAGACTTTTCAAAACGCAATGGCCGCATTGCTCAATTTGCTTGAAATCCCGGGTCTGGCCAGGGTGCTGGCCAATACGCGCAAAGTCCTGACCTGGCCGGTGAAACAATTGTTCAGACTGGGTTCACGAAAACTGCGTCTGGCGGACAGCAGTCAGGAAGTGGTGTTACTGAATCAATTGGCGGAACATTTGTTGATCCAACTGGCTGATAAATTATTGGATAAAGCCGAACAAAATTACGGCAATCAGTGGTGGAAAGCATCCGTCGGTTTACTGCGCGCTCGGCGTCAAGCGTTATTGGCTGAATACAGTTCGGCGGCCAACCGCTATCATGAACAGTTTCAGCAGGAAGTCGACGCCGCCGCTTTTCGTTTATACCACCAATTGCAAAAACAGCCCGCAGTCTTGAACAGTCTGCGCGCGACCCGGGTCAGCACCGATGCCGCCGCCGTCGCCCTGTCGTTCTATGCCGGCGGTATCGGCCTGCATGATCTGATTATTACACCGGCCATGTTGTCGGTGACCTCCTTGTTGGCGGAAAGCGCCATCGGAACGTATGTCGGCAAGGTGGAAACCGAATTGAAACAACAACAACTTCAAACAGTCAGGCAAACTCTGTTGATTGAACAGTTACAGCGCACTTTATATCAATTGCCTCAGCAATTAGTCTACGATACCTATTTCAACCTGACGCCGGAGCAATTGCAGGCGGCGGAACAGCAGCTCAAACAAAAGCCTCATGGATTACGATTACTCTGAATTGGTCGCAAAAACAAAAAACTGGGCCGGGCAGGCGGCAGATGCGGGCTGGATTAACCAAGCTGCGGCGCAGGAGTTACTCGATATTGACGCCAGAACGCCGCAAGCGCTGCTGGGGCAGGGGCGCCCACTGATGGTGGCTTTTATGGGCGGCACCGGCGTCGGTAAAAGCTCATTGCTGAACCGGCTGGCGGGACAAGCCATCGCCCGCACCGGCGTGGAGCGCCCCACGTCAAAAGAAGTGACGCTGTATCATCATCGCAGCCTGCAAATGCAGCAACTGCCGGAAATGTTGCCGCTGGAACAGATCAAAACAGCCTATCATGATGACGACACCAAAAAACACCTGATCTGGATCGATATGCCGGATTTTGACAGTACCGAACAGCACAACAAGGAAATTGTCCAGGCCTGGCTGCCCTACATTGATTTGCTGATCTATGTGGTCAGTCCCGAGCGCTATCGGGACAATAAAGCCTGGCGTATGTTACAGGCTGAAGGTAACCGACATGCCTGGCTCTTTGTGCTGAACCAGTGGGACAAAGGAGATGCCGTGCAATTTGATGATTTCAAAAAACAGTTGGGGTTGGCAGGTTTTGATGATCCCTTGATTTTCAGAACGATCTGCATTGAAGACAAAGAGGACGAATTTGACGCATTACGCAGCAAAGTTGAATCTCTGGCCAACGAAAACACCATTAAACAACTCAATACTCGAAGCACTCAGGTTCGTACCGATGCGCTACGCCAGCGATTGACGGCTTGCCTTGCTATCCTGGGCAGTGACAGAGAAAGTCTGGGTTTGGATAGCATCTGGCAAAAGCGCTGGCAGCAAACGACCGAAACCCTGCACAAAGGTTTTGTCTGGCCCATAAAACAACTGGCCAATTTTTACCTCAAGCATAATAAAATACCCGCCGACGGTTCCCTGGCAATCTGGGACGATTGGGCGCAAAGCCTGTTTGAGGACGCCCTGGATGATATTTTTATCCAGGCTGAGGCCAAACAACTGCCAACACGACCGCTTAAACAGCAATTGAGCGCCCCGCGCGGCAAAGCGGCGAAAATAGTTATCGAGCAAAGCCAGCTTGGAATGAGACAGGCATTGGCTAATCCCGGGAACAAAATACAGCGGTTTTTCTTAAAATTGATGTGTTTTTGCGAAATAGTGCTGCCGCTTGCCGCCATGAGCGGCGTCGGCTACCAACTACTGACCGGTTTTTATGACAGCAGCCTGAAACATCTGGAATACCTGGGTACCGACTTTGCGATACACAGCACCTTACTGATTGCCATCAGTTGGCTGGTGCCGTTTTTCATTCAGAAAAAACTGCAACCGTCCCTGGAAAAAACGGCGCTGAAGGGACTCGAAAAAGGTCTGGTCAATGCAATGGCGCTGATAGAAGCGGATGTGCTCGAAGCTTTGGCCGAAAATCGTAAACAACAGCGCGCCTTAATAAACCAGGTGGAAGCTATTTTGGCCGACTGCGTCATCGATGGTCCGGCTCGGTCAGCGGCAAGCGATAAAGATCTGGAACGAATGCTGATTGACTGACAATGACTGTTAGTTTTTGGTAAATCAATCCTTGCCAAAAACTGAATTTTTTGTTATTGTCGATAAACACAAAAAGGGGGCGACCTGGCTTCGACGTGGGTAGCAAAACCTTGAGTGCATGCCGAGCACAGTACAGCTCGTAAAACCTACTGAAAAAAAGTATTCGCAAATGACGAAAACTACTCAATGGCTTTAGCTGCTTAAAACCAGCACCATTCCTTTGACTGTGTGTGCTTATGCGCGCAGAGTCCGCAAAACCTTTCGGGGTGGCGGGGACGCTCAGAGGTCATACTACATAAGATCGCGCTGACGCCTGTCCGGAGTTGATGCGCTAAAACCTTACGGAATCGCTGAAAGCTTTCTTGGCCTGACGGGGTAGCGGTCAGTTAAATCAAAAGTTCAGGATAAGCATGTAGAGCTTTAGGCGGAGTGCTTGCGGACGCGGGTTCAATCCCCGCCGCCTCCACCATTTAGAAAAGACAAACCCGTCTCTCTGGGGTCATTCTCCGGGGTGACGGGTTTTCTTTTTCCCCTTGTTTCTAAAGGGTTTGCGCCCGTTTCACATCTTTCCAAAGCACCTCTCCGCACCATCGATTCTCCCCATCCTCCAGCCTTTCTTTCTCTGTTTG
>PGZD01000128.1 GCA_002843155.1 Gammaproteobacteria bacterium HGW-Gammaproteobacteria-3 | reverse complement strand
AAAAAAGAGCCATTGATTTTAAACATCTTTTTTTGCGAAATATCACCAAAAAACTGAATATCAATGACTTAGAGGGGTTTTGGTGACGAAGTTAGGTTACGCTTATCCACCCTACTCGGTAAATTCTGCGCTCTTTCGCGTAATCTGCGGATCATTCATTTGGGGCTGTGAACGGTTACGAATAGTTACAAGCTTCCCATTATAACGTCAAGTCCACTATTGTTAATGGCGTAACTCTGTCATTAACAAGTGACTAACTTGTGCACAAAGGTGGATAAGATAAGCTTCCGGTATTTGTCCACAAGCTGTCCACACCATTGACCGCCTTTTTCTGACAACATTTGCCGGTAGTAAAGCCTATGAAAATAAAATTAAAAATGGGGTTTTCCAGTGATTTTGTCGGGCTTAATAATAAAAGTTATGTTTTAAAAATCTTTATTTAATGGTAATTACACAAAGTCATTTATACTTTTTTCACATCTATCATGCCTAAATATAAAACGCATCCTTTGGCAATTACTTCTTTACCTCCCGGAATTCCTTTCATTGTCGCTAACGAGGCGGCTGAACGCTTCAGTTATTACGGTATGCGGGCGATACTCGTCGTATTTATGACTCAGTATCTGATGACCGCCTCGGGTCAATCCGATGTCATGAGCGAACATGAAGCACAAGGCTATTTTCATTTATTCGTATCGGCCTCGTATCTCATGCCTTTGTTTGGCGCGTTGTTAGCGGACGGTGTCTGGGGAAAATACCGGACGATTATCGTGCTTTCGCTGATTTACTGTTGCGGACATTTTGCGCTGGCTTTGGATGACACCCGCATGGGCTTATTGCTGGGGCAAAGCTTGATTGCGCTGGGTGCGGGCGGTATAAAACCTTGTGTTTCATCACATGTGGGTGACCAGTTCGGGCAATCGAACAGCCATTTACTGGGTAAAGTGTTTGCCTGGTTTTATTGGTCGATTAACCTCGGCGCTTTTGCCGCCATGTTGATCATTCCCTGGCTGTTGGCCGTGTACGGCGCATCCGTGGCTTTTGCCGTACCGGGTGTGTTAATGCTGTTGGCCACGACTGTTTTTTGGACTGGCCGTTATCACTTTGTGCATATTCCTGCCGCCGGCATGGGTTTTATAAAGGATATGTTCAGTGATATGGGACTTAAAACTTTGCTCAAATTAGGCTCGATTTATATTTTTATCGCCGTGTTTTGGGCGCTTTTTGAACAAACCGGCTCTTCCTGGATTTTACAGGCGCAAAAAATGAATCGTGTTATTTTTGGTATTGAACTGTTGCCTTCCCAAATCCAGGCGGCCAATCCTTTGCTCATCATGCTTTTGACGCCTTTTTTCGCTTATTATCTGTACCCTTTCTTAAATCGTTATATCGCCATGACGGCGTTGAACAAAATGGCTTTAGGTTTGTTTTTGACTGCGTTTGCCTTCAGCATTCCGGCTCTCATACAAATGCAACTGGATAGCGGCTCAAAGCCCCCTATTGCTTGGCAGTTACTGGCTTATTTGTTGCTGACTTCGGCGGAAGTGATGGTTTCCATCACCTGTCTGGAGTTTTCCTATACGCAAGCGCCCAGGACGATGAAGTCGTTTATCATGGCTTTTTACTTTATCGCCATTGCGGCGGGGAATTTATTCACCAGCGCCGTGAATTTTTTTATCATTAACGACGATGGCGGCAGTAAACTGGCGGGTGCGAGTTATTTCTGGTTTTTTACCGGTTTGATGTTTATGACCGCGCTGGTGTTTTTATGGGTTGGCAGGCGTTATAGCGGACAGACTTATTTGCAAGATGAGCAAACATCAAAATAGTGACCTATACTGTCGTTGGGGATCAGATCGTATACGCGAATATATCTGTGTACTGTAATAACATGGGGGACAGACTATGGTTAATTTGCTAACAACACAATTGAGAATAGCAGAGGGATTCGAAAGACTTAAAAAATCGTAACTATTCAGTGCATTTTCTCAGATTAATGATTCTCATGGGACTCACAGAATAAAATCAGGCAGCTTGCCGTCAAACAGCAAGGCCAAAGCTTCGCTGGCAGAGACATTATTTTTCCGGNCTACGAAAACAGCCCGAAATCTTCCGATGAACCTTGGTTATTGGTGAGCGGAACACGGGCATCGGTCATGAACCGTAATGTTTCTTGGCTATAGTTCAGTAATCGTTCCAATAAATTTCGCGCTTTACCCGCCCGCGTTGGTCTGGATTTCTCTGCGGATCGGGAGGCGGACATTCCAACTCGGCTTGTTCGAGTAGTGCCCGGTATTGTTCGGTGCTTGTGGTTCCGGTAATGCGCCGCCTTGAGCCTTAACCGCTGGTGCAATGCCGAGCAGCAGTTCGCGCATCAGTTTAGCCCAAGCTTGTTGATCTTGTTCTTCAACATAGGTCAACTCCCGCAAGTGGTGGGCATTGCAAAGAGCATGCAGACAGTTCAACTTAAAATAGGGTTTGACCGCCATGGATGGCGGAAATGCAGATTTTGCAGGAGCAAAAATCTGTCCAGTGATCGTGACAGAGAATGCCGGTAAACCTGGGCAAGATATTCATCGCCGCCATGGCTTCACTGCCCCGCTTGGCATAGGCGTAATACAGCGTCCACTGTGGATTGGAGAGGCAGTGTAACCAGTGGTTTTTCCCGCCAATGTTGATCCCGGTCTCATCCGCATGTAACACCGGCGATAGCTTTCCAAGGCGTTTCATCGAGGCGATGCGCAATCGTCTGCGTCACCGGCAAGGTCAGGTTACGGCTATGGCCTGGACTACCGATCCTGCGTCCGGCTTTTTTGGGCTGGCCGGTATCACCGGCCGTCGCTGGAGGCGTTGCCGAGTCCTGGCTGTGTAAAGCATCCGGCAAAGAC
>PGZD01000127.1:3877-4539 GCA_002843155.1 Gammaproteobacteria bacterium HGW-Gammaproteobacteria-3 | reverse complement strand
AAAAATACCTCTTGACGGGAGGATCGGTGGATGTATAATTGTCGGCTTTCCCGCAGAGAAGCGGGTCAGGGAAGGCGGAAAGTTAAAAAGGAAGTTGACACCGGGTTTTAGCTCTGTATAATGGGCAGGCTCAACGGGAGGGAATCTTCCGGCTCTTTAACAAACTGATCAAAATAATTTGTGTGGGTGCTTGTGCTGAATGCTTAGGATGACTAGACATTCGACACAAGGCTAACACGTTAATTCAAAAAAACGTTTAGTTCTGACGTCGAGGCAAGATTGGTGACTTATCTTATTAAGTCACAAAATGATTGAAACTGAAGAGTTTGATCATGGCTCAGATTGAACGCTGGCGGTATGCTTAACACATGCAAGTCGAACGGTAACAGGCCTTCGGGCGCTGACGAGTGGCGGACGGGTGAGTAATGCATAGGAATCTGCCTATTAGTGGGGGACAACGTGGGGAAACTCACGCTAATACCGCATACGCCCTACGGGGGAAAGCGGGGGCTCTTCGGACCTCGCGCTAATAGATGAGCCTATGTTGGATTAGCTGGTTGGTAGGGTAAAAGCCTACCAAGGCGACGATCCATAGCTGGTCTGAGAGGATGATCAGCCACACTGGGACTGAGACACGGCCCAGACTCCTACGGGAGGCAGCA
>PGZD01000127.1:0-3846 GCA_002843155.1 Gammaproteobacteria bacterium HGW-Gammaproteobacteria-3 | reverse complement strand
GAGTGGAATTTCAGGTGTAGCGGTGAAATGCGTAGAGATCTGAAGGAACACCAGTGGCGAAGGCGGCTCTCTGGAGTAAAACTGACGCTGAGGTACGAAAGCGTGGGTAGCAAACAGGATTAGATACCCTGGTAGTCCACGCCGTAAACGATGTCAACTAGCCGTTGGGTCTTTTAAAAGACTAAGTGGTGCAGCTAACGCATTAAGTTGACCGCCTGGGGAGTACGGCCGCAAGGTTAAAACTCAAATGAATTGACGGGGGCCCGCACAAGCGGTGGAGCATGTGGTTTAATTCGATGCAACGCGAAGAACCTTACCTACCCTTGACATCCTGAGAATCTGCGAGAGATCGCTGAGTGCCTTCGGGAGCTCAGAGACAGGTGCTGCATGGCTGTCGTCAGCTCGTGTCGTGAGATGTTGGGTTAAGTCCCGTAACGAGCGCAACCCTTATCCTTAGTTGCCAGCACATTATGGTGGGAACTCTAGGGAGACTGCCGGTGATAAACCGGAGGAAGGTGGGGACGACGTCAAGTCATCATGGCCCTTATGGGTAGGGCTACACACGTGCTACAATGGCCGGTACAGAGGGCTGCGAACTCGCGAGAGTAAGCCAATCCCAGAAAGCCGGTCCTAGTCCGGATTGCAGTCTGCAACTCGACTGCATGAAGTCGGAATCGCTAGTAATCGCGAATCAGAATGTCGCGGTGAATACGTTCCCGGGCCTTGTACACACCGCCCGTCACACCATGGGAGTGGGTTGCAAAAGAAGTAGGTAGTCTAACCTTCGGGGGGGCGCTTACCACTTTGTGATTCATGACTGGGGTGAAGTCGTAAC
Organism: Gammaproteobacteria bacterium HGW-Gammaproteobacteria-3; assembly: GCA_002843155.1. Classification (GTDB taxonomy): domain Bacteria; phylum Pseudomonadota; class Gammaproteobacteria; order Methylococcales; family Methylomonadaceae; genus PGZD01. Next base: position 3,011 of record PGZD01000127.1, on the reverse strand, counting down.
AAGGTAGCCCTAGGGGAACCTGGGGCTGGATCACCTCCTTACAAAGACACTCTGAGAGCAGTATAAGTACCCACAACAAATTATTTTGATCAAAAGTCCGAGCTTAGGGCCTGTAGCTCAGTTGGTTAGAGCGCACCCCTGATAAGGGTGAGGTCGGAGGTTCAAATCCTCCCAGGCCCACCAAACAGGAAACAGGGATCAGAAAACAGGGAACAGAAAAACGTGCTGGGAAGCGGCAGGCAAAAGTACTGATCCCTATAATCCCTGATTCCTGGACAAGGGGCCATAGCTCAGCTGGGAGAGCGCCTGCCTTGCACGCAGGAGGTCGGGAGTTCGATCCTCCCTGGCTCCACCACTCAGGTATCAGGAAACAGATAACGGAAAACAGAAGAGAGGTGTCGCGAAGCGGCGCCAACAAGCTGATTCCTGATTACTGTTTCCCGATCCTTGAGATCGATAGCTCTTTAACAAATTGGAAATCTGTACACTGTAAATTCATAACAATATGAAGATACAAACGACGTATTCAAGTGAACCGACGCCAAGTTTTTGCCGTCGCCGTATCGAGCCAAGACTAACTCGTCCTGGCAAGAGAAGCGAACAAAAAAGCTTAGCTGAAAGCCACTGAATGCGATCTCAAGCATAAGTAGCGTAATGTCAGCAGCCCATAACTTCAGACCTATTGGGGTTATAGGGTCAAGTGAATAAGCGCATACGGTGGATGCCTAGGCGATAAGAGGCGACGAAGGACGTAGTAGCATGCGATAAGCTGCGGGGAGTTTGCAAACTAACTTTGATCCGCGGATTTCCGAATGGGGCAACCCAATCAGGACAACCTGATTATCCTTAAGTGAATACATAGCTTAAGGAAGCGAACCCGGAGAACTGAAACATCTAAGTACCCGGAGGAAAAGAAATCAACCGAGATTCCCCAAGTAGCGGCGAGCGAACCGGGACCAGCCGAGCAGCGACAGATAGTGGAACAGACTGGAAAGTCCGGCCATAGCGGGTGATAGCCCCGTACACGAAATCTGAAACTGACGTATTAAGTAGGGCGGCGCACGTGAAACGCTGTCTGAAGAAGGGGGGACCATCCTCCAAGGCTAAATACTCCTTATCGACCGATAGTGAACCAGTACCGTGAGGGAAAGGCGAAAAGAACCGAGCAGTGGGAGCCCCTTCGTGGGGTGACTGCGTACCTTTTGTATAATGGGTCAGCGACTTACATTTTGTGGCAAGCTTAACCGAATAGGGGAGGCGTAGCGAAAGCGAGTCTGAACAGGGCGTTCAGTCGCAAGATGTAGACCCGAAACCGGGCGATCTAGCCATGACCAGGCTGAAGGTTGGGTAATACTAACTGGAGGGCCGAACCGGGATCTGTTGAAAAAGATTCGGATGAGTTGTGGCTCGGAGTGAAAGGCTAATCAAGCCCGGAGATAGCTGGTTCTCCTCGAAAGCTATTTAGGTAGCGCCTCGTGCGGACACTGTTGGGGGTAGAGCACTGTTTCGGCTAGGGGGTCATCTCGACTTACCAACCCGATGCAAACTCCGAATACCAACAAGTAATACACGGGAGACACACGGCGGGTGATAAGGTCCGTCGTGAAAAGGGAAACAGCCCAGACCGTCAGCTGACAGCCAGGAGGTTGGCTTAGAAGCAGCCATCCTTTAAAGAAAGCGTAATAGCTCACTGGTCGAGTCGGTCTGCGCGGAAGATTTACCGGGGCTAAGCTATGTACCGAAGCTACGGATCACGCGTAAGCGTGGTGGTAGAGGAGCGTTCCGTACGCCTGCGAAGGTGAACTGAGAAGTTTGCTGGAGGTATCGGAAGTGCGAATGCTGACATGAGTAACGATAATGGGGGTGAAAAACCCCCACGCCGAAAACCCAAGGTTTCCTGCGCAACGCTAATCGACGCAGGGTAAGTCGGCACCTAAGGCGAGGCCGAAAGGCGTAGTCGATGGAAAACAGGTTAATATTCCTGTACCGGAAATAACTGCGATGGGGTGACGGAGAAGGCTAGGTCAGCTACCTGTTGGACGTGGTAGTTTAAGCGTGTAGGGAGAGAGTTTAGGCAAATCCGGACTCTCAATCCTGAGGCGTGATGACGAGTTTCCTGTTAAGGAGACGAAGTGATTGATGCCAGGCTTCCAAGAAAAACCTCTAAGCTTCAGGTTATTTGTGGCCGTACCCCAAACCGACACAGGTGGGTGGGATGAGAATTCTAAGGCGCTTGAGAGAACTCGGGTGAAGGAACTAGGCAAAATGGTACCGTAACTTCGGGAGAAGGTACGCCTTTGGTAAGTGAAGCTCCTTGCGAGTGGAGCTGAAGAAGGCAGCATTAAACTGGTGGCTGCGACTGTTTAGCAAAAACATAGCACTCTGCAAACACGAAAGTGGACGTAAACGGCGGCCGTAACTATAACGGTCCTAAGGTAGCGAAATTCCTTGTCGGGTAAGTTCCGACCTGCACGAATGGCGTAACGATGGCCACACTGTCTCCACCCGAGACTCAGTGAAATTGAAATGGCTGTGAAGATGCAGTGTACCCGCGGCTAGACGGAAAGACCCCGTGAACCTTTACTATAGCTTGACACTGGACTTTGAACCTATTTGTGTAGGATAGGTGGGAGGCTGTGAAGCGAGGACGCCAGTCCTTGTGGAGCCACCCTTGAAATACCACCCTGGTATGTTCGGAGTTCTAACCTCGGCCCATAATCTGGGTTAGGGACAGTGTCTGGTGGGTAGTTTGACTGGGGCGGTCTCCTCCCAAAGAGTAACGGAGGAGCACGAAGGTGTGCTCAGCATGGTCGGAAATCATGCATTGAGTGTAAAGGCAAAAGCACGCTTGACTGCGAGATAGACACATCGAGCAGGTACGAAAGTAGGTCTTAGTGATCCGGTGGTTCTGAATGGAAGGGCCATCGCTCAACGGATAAAAGGTACTCCGGGGATAACAGGCTGATACCGCCCAAGAGTTCATATCGACGGCGGTGTTTGGCACCTCGATG
>PGZD01000126.1 GCA_002843155.1 Gammaproteobacteria bacterium HGW-Gammaproteobacteria-3 | reverse complement strand
AAAAGAGCCATTGATTTTAAACATCTTTTTTTGCGAAATATCACCAAAAAACTGAATATCAATGACTTAGAGGGGTTTTGGTGACGAAGTTAGGCTACGATGTGCTGACAAATGAGGGCAAAGGATGGGTTTGCGGCGCTTCAGGCTAATTCATGCCATGGTCGGAGCTGGGCGAAGTATCTATCGGGGATGCCGGGAAAACAGGGGCCGTTGCAGCCCCTATCCGGATGAAGTGCCGTTATTTAAGATTCATGCAGTTGGCGTAATATGTGACAGTAGCCGGCCAGTCCGAAAAAATGCCTTTAATACCGACATCGTTAGCCAATACATCGAGCAATTCCAGGGCATCGCCGTCATTGTCGGTAGCATCGGTGATGGTTTGATAATACCAGCCGCCGCCGTCTTTCAGCAGGCCTGAGCGTTCAAGTGTCCAGGTAATGATTTCCAGACCCAGGGCTTTGGCTGTCAAAGCATATTCTGATGGCACTATTTGCTTGGATTCATTTAGTGTTACCAGCCCCCATAGCGGCGGCGCTACAATTTTTACGCCTGTTCTTGCCAGTTGGGGCAATCTCGCGATAGCGGCAGGCAAGTCGGCTTCGCTGTCCATGTCTTCGAGGAAAACGGCTTGCTTGCCGAATTGCGCTTCGTTGGCCAGCCAATAACGCACGTCATCGAGATTAAACGATTGCGGATAAACATCTTTTGCCTTGACGCCTGCCGCTTTGTATTCATCGATCATTTTTTGGGCATAGGCTTGCTGGGTAAAACCGTTGAAAGGCATGTTCACGCTGGGTGCTTTCAATTCGGGTGTCATTTTGACGCCCAATTTTTTGAATAACGCGATACTTTCCGCATGAGTCAGGACTGTGGTGTCGCCTGAATACAGGTCGGTGCGCCAGTTGGGCGTTGAATCCAGGTATTCGGCAAGTGTTTTAGCGCTCGGATTACCGGCATCCATTTTAGCTTTCAGGGTTTTAAATTCAGCCACGGTAATATCGCTGGTGCAGCACTGGACATTGGCGAAGGGCGTGTCGCTGGTGAAATCAGGTGGAACGGAACATTTAGCGGCCAAATCCGTGGCGAGAATATTGGTCGTGGTATGTAAGTCGCATTGTGAATGGCGGCACACCAATTCCTGGTCTTTGGTGAACGTCACGTCACATTCTACTATGCCTGCGCCCATGCCTGCGGCGGCTTCATACGATTGTTGCGAATGTTCCGGGAATTGCAGCGCCGCGCCACGGTGGCCGATGGAAAATTCACTTTTATAAAACGGCCCTTCGGCGCATTGTTGCAATGTCGTTTTCAGCTCACTTTGCGCCATGGCCTGAACCAGAAAAAAAGGTCTCGGACCCAGTTGTACAGCAGATTTTACAGTGTCACCATGGAACTCGTGTTCGGGTTGTTCGCGGTTCCTGTGGTCGGATTGGCATTGATATGCTCCTGTTATTTAAGTTAAAGAAGGTCGGGTTGCTGACGGTCGCAACAGTAACAATCTTTAATGTCTATTTGATGACAGGTTTGATGTATCGCCCTGTCACCGTTTCGGGTATTTTGAGTCAAGTGACCGCGCGAGGTGATTTGTTACAAAAACATCTCGCACCCGACTCTGGATATCAACGGGGAAAAAGGTTTTCTTCGACAATCATCGGTTGAAATTCAAAGACGTTAGGGCTTCGAACGTCAACTTTTACTTTGATCCAATGCACATCTTCGGTTCCGAAGGTTTCAACCCGAGTAAAGTTTTCGATTCGCGCCACTCGCCCTGGTTGACCGGCAACGGGCGCCTTTAACAATTTATCGACACGGAAAAAATGCGAATCACCGTGCGCTATCACAACAGGTCTGCCGAAGGTGACTGTTTTTTCGCGCAGAACATCAAGAAAGACCGAAAATCCTTCTAATGACGTTTCCCCCGTGAATGGGTCAAACTCCGGATCGCCATGAATCAATAAGAATACTCCAGGTGCATCGGTTTGCTCAGCGAGTGCAAAAGTTTTATCCAGCCAGGCCAGATCGGCGGACAAACGTCGATCATATTCGGCAATCCGATCGGGTCTTGGGGTTTCGCTCGAATCGGTCGCGTCAATGCCAGACCAGGGCGCTAAATTATTGTTGCTGCCGACGACATGAAGCGTCGAAAACACTACGCCTTTAAGCTGCCAAAGTTGATTTTCAACAAACTCCGGGAATGCTACATCGTTGGCTTGTGTCGCTATTTGTATCGGTTCGCCGCCCAGCGTCATGCCCGGAACGGGGAAGAAAATTTGACGCAGCCGGGTCAAGCGTTCGGTGGGCAGAAAACTGCCGGCACCGGTACGATGACAATCCGTCCATTCGTTATCGCCGGGCGTGTATATGAAAGCGGGTTTGAAAGTGGCGTAAAGATTGAAACGACTGATGAAAGTTTCGTCGCTGCAAAGTGAGCTGCCACTTTTGATGTCGCCTGCGTGAAGCACCCACTCGACTTTGGTGTTATTGATTTCCCGAATGACAGTGCGCAACTTTGTTTCTTGCTCTACGTCGTAGGGAGTATCTCCGATCAGGGCGAATTCAAATTTCGATTTACTAGTTGAGTTCGCGGATTCATGCTTGGAACTTTCACGGTTTCTGTTGTCGGATTTATGGTCTTTGTCATCAGCGTCGGCTGATGACAGGACGGGAAGCAGTGCGGCATTGATATGCTCCTGTTATTTAAGTTAAAGAAGGTCGGGTTGCTGACGGTCGCAACAGTAACAATCTTTAATGTCTATTTGATGACAGGTTTGATGGCATGATTTTGATAAGGAAGAGGGCAACGGGGTGAGTTGGCAGGTGTGGGGCGTGGACAAAAAACCTGCGACAACTTGCCGCGCGGCAATATGTCACATTTTATTTAAGTGATTTGACCGCTACAATTTATTCAACTCTTAAATCATGTTACTTCCCTAAAGGTACCAAGAGTTCTTCATATGCGGCTCATCGAGCCGCATTTTTTTTGCCATTCGAAAATTTACCAGCCATTTATACTCATCGCACTTCAAATTTCGGCCCCTCACCTAACGTTAGGTGATGGACCGAAATTTGAAGTGCGAAAGGTATATTTCACAGGTCATCTTGGCAGTCTGAAAAAACGATGCTTGCTTTTTTAGATTTAGATAAAGATGAAGATGAAGCGTTTCTTTATTTCCTTTTTATCTTTGAGAATGTCTTATAATGAACAGTTATTGACAATCTGGTATTTCAAGCATGAGGCAGACGCTTTTTTTTCGGGTTCAATGTGTTTTTGCATTGATGCTGTTAATGCTGGTTGATATTGGCCCGATCCCGGTGACGGCGATGATTGCCTTGTTTGTGGTTGTATTTCGTCCGGCCTGGTTTAAAAAATGGGTGGATAAAATTTATTGAAGCTTGTTTTTCAAGCAAAATAATCGGAAACACGGTTTTGTGCAATTTTCGCTAACAAACAAACGCTGCGATGTTGCTCGTCAAACAATCTTGTTATCTCCCATGAATCAAGTAAAATCATGACATTGGGAATGATACTTATTGAGTAAGGCGCATTCTGGAGCTTTGCTGCCCGCATAATTTCTGCATTTGTTGTCTGCTAATGCCGCGCTCGTTCCCGAGCATTGAACAACGAGGGAATCATTAATGCTAAGACTCTGCACTATCAATAATCGTATATTAACGCCTCAGTATTTGCCGAAAGTCATCAGAAAACAGTTGATAACCGAAGCGAAATGGGTTGATGCCTATGAGCCTGAGCATGAAGAGCGGGAACTGCTGCAAACTTTTCTACGTACCGAATTGCCTGATTCTACCGAAGTCGAAGAAATCGAGGCTTCGGCCCGTTATTTCGTCGATAGTTTCGGTATCCATATCCACTCGTTGTTTCTGGGGCAAAAGGAAGGACGTTCACAAACAGTGTCCGTGGCTTTTATTTTACACGCTGATCGTCTGATAACACTGCGAAAAAATCTGGAACTTGCCGACTTTCGTTTGCTGAGGATGCGTGCCAGAAAGAAACGGATCGAAGTTGCCAATCCCCGTGAGCTTTTGCTGACTATTTTTGAGCAAAAAGTGGAAAATCTGGCCGATACTATTGAAGATATTTTCGGCAGGCTCGGCCATGTCAGTTATCAAGTGCTCGAAGAGGAGGGCGCCGATAATGAAGACAGTATCGATCAGTTGGCCAAACTGGAAGATACCAACGGTAAAATACGCTTATGTCTGATGGATACGCAGCGTTCACTCGCTTTTTTACTGCGTCAAATGCGTGGGCAGCCCGAGTGTCAGGAAACAATTCATGACATGATGCGGGATATTGATACCTTGTTGTCCCATACGGCCTTTCTGTTTGAAAAAATAAACTTTTTGATGGATGCCGCGCTCGGTTTTATCAATATCGAGCAAAATCAGATCATTAAAACTTTTTCCATTGCAGCGGTGGTGTTTATGCCGCCGACCTTGATTGCCAGTATTTACGGCATGAATTTTGAGTATATGCCGGAATTGAAATGGTTGCTGGGCTATCCTGGTGCTTTGGTATTGATGGTGCTCTCGGGTATTGCACCTTACTGGTTTTTTAAACGAAAAGGTTGGCTGTAACTGGCGTGCTGGACTGTTAAAGAAACCGTTTTTGAGAACCTCATATGCGGCAGTGAGATGTGTATATTGATTACTGTCTACATCCCGTTCGTCCGGTAAACCGGACTCCTGCAAAAAGCCACTGTAAATCAAACCGCTGCAAAAGAGGCTTGGGCTTTATAACGTATTGCGTATTCTGATTAATTTGAACAGTGATTCTGGCCGAACTTGAACACCTAAAACCTAACGCATCGGTGGAAGTTAATTTTTACTCTAAGTGTTCAAC
>PGZD01000072.1 GCA_002843155.1 Gammaproteobacteria bacterium HGW-Gammaproteobacteria-3 | reverse complement strand
CTTTTTGGGACTGGCAGCAGCGTTTGAAGTATGGGCATTCGGCGCAGACCGCTGCCTGGCCTTGATAGACTTTCTGCCCTTCGGCGTTACGCCGAACCAGGCTGAGGGTTTGTCCGCCGGGACAGGTGTAGGTGTCTCGTGATAGCTAAAGTCGGCTTTGACCAGTTTCCGCTCGCACGCGCCCAATGGGCTCAGTTGTGTGGTTTCGCCTTTTCCGGGTGCCAGGTACGCATCAACGCTCTGTTGCTCCAAGGCTTGCAGATTGCCGCCGGAGAAATAGCCGTTATCGGCACTGAATTGATCGAGCAGGCGGCCGGTGCTGTCTTGGAGCGCGCTGAGCGCGGGCTCGACTTCTTGTTTGTCGTTGGCGTTGAGACTCAGGTGTTGGGCGACGATGATTTGCCGGTCGGCATCGACGCTGATTTGGCCGTTGTAGCTGTAGTTAAAGTCGCCCTTTTTACCCATGATCCGCGCATCGGTGTCGGCAAAGCTGATTTGCTTTTTGTCGTCGATCGGTTGGCCGGGGTTGAGCGCGGCTTCCCGGGCTTCGAGCGGAGGCCCCGGCTGGATGCCGGGGAATACGTATGCGTCCAAATACGCGGCAAAAGAGCAACAAAGCTTCAATGAGGCCCCGGCTGGATGCCGGGGAATACCGCGGCCGTACTAGCGGGCAAATTACTGCAGTGGTGGCTTCAATGAGGCCCCGGCTGGATGCCGGGGAATACCCCCGAAGCCGACGAGACTTGGCAGAAAGGTCGACGTGCTTCAATGAGGCCCCGGCTGGATGCCGGGGAATACCGACCGGCGGACTTGCCCCCTATGCGCCGTGCGCGAGCTTCAATGAGGCCCCGGCTGGATGCCGGGGAATACCGCGCACCTTGGTCGCGTGGGCGCCGAGTACGCTGATGCTTCAATGAGGCCCCGGCTGGATGCCGGGGAATACTTCAATTTTCATTACACAACGTTGACGCAACCGCCGCTTCAATGAGGCCCCGGCTGGATGCCGGGGAATACTTGGTGGCCCCCCGTAGCGCGAGGGCGATCATGGGCGCTTCAATGAGGCCCCGGCTGGATGCCGGGGAATACGTACCAGACACATGTTGACCCACCATACTGGAGATTGCTTCAATGAGGCCCCGGCTGGATGCCGGGGAATACGGTTGGTGTTATGAGAGCCCGCGACCTGGGGGGCCTGCTTCAATGAGGCCCCGGCTGGATGCCGGGGAATACCGCAAAAACAAGGAGCTGCTGGGCGAGATCAAACGCCTTGCTTCAATGAGGCCCCGGCTGGATGCCGGGGAATACCGCATTTCCAACTACCCTGGGACCAATATCCGCATGCTTCAATGAGGCCCCGGCTGGATGCCGGGGAATACAGGATGTTATCGCCCCCAGGCGCGTCAAGCCTTGGGCTTCAATGAGGCCCCGGCTGGATGCCGGGGAATACCAGCCGATACGACGTTGCGATTCCAGCGAGCCGTCCAGGCTTCAATGAGGCCCCGGCTGGATGCCGGGGAATACGGATAGTTTGCTGGCGTCTCGCGCCGACTTGCTCAAGCTTCAATGAGGCCCCGGCTGGATGCCGGGGAATACGGTACAGTTGCGCGCCGGTTGCTGGGGCTTTAACCCCGCTTCAATGAGGCCCCGGCTGGATGCCGGGGAATACATAGTGATTGCCGCTATACGCACCCAGCCCTCGGGCGCTTCAATGAGGCCCCGGCTGGATGCCGGGGAATACTTTTTGACTGAGGACGAAGATTCTGTGGATATGGCGGCTTCAATGAGGCCCCGGCTGGATGCCGGGGAATACGTTACCCAGGCGCTTTTCTCGAAACTCGATCGAATCGCTTCAATGAGGCCCCGGCTGGATGCCGGGGAATACAACAGACGAAATTCCTTTCGGCGTACTCCCAACCAAGCTTCAATGAGGCCCCGGCTGGATGCCGGGGAATACGGGGGCTGGCGGTAATGGTGATATTGGCATTATGTGCTTCAATGAGGCCCCGGCTGGATGCCGGGGAATACGGTAACGTGCAGTCATTGGGGGGTGTAGTCGGCTCGCTTCAATGAGGCCCCGGCTGGATGCCGGGGAATACAAACGCGCGGGTAACCGTGACGACGCCGAGAGCCTCGCTTCAATGAGGCCCCGGCTGGATGCCGGGGAATACAGCGGAGATTACTTGCACCCCGGGCACAGAGGTCGTGCTTCAATGAGGCCCCGGCTGGATGCCGGGGAATACGCGTGGGGTGTCGCGGCGGTCAAGCCCGAACACATAGGCTTCAATGAGGCCCCGGCTGGATGCCGGGGAATACGAGCTATATGTTTCGATGTTGGCGCTCGCATGGTCGCTTCAATGAGGCCCCGGCTGGATGCCGGGGAATACCGCCTCGCTGCCGAATATACTCACCAAATTGCGACCGCTTCAATGAGGCCCCGGCTGGATGCCGGGGAATACCGGCGGGCCGAACCGACAATAGCATTAGGCTCGGGGGCGCTTCAATGAGGCCCCGGCTGGATGCCGGGGAATACGGGACTATTTTTGAGCGGAGCCACGTCCCGCTCAATGCTTCAATGAGGCCCCGGCTGGATGCCGGGGAATACCGATCGAGTTTCGAAAAAAGCGCCTGGGTAACTTTCAGCTTCAATGAGGCCCCGGCTGGATGCCGGGGAATACCGGGGAGCAACGGGATTGTAATCATGGGGCTGTGGGTGCTTCAATGAGGCCCCGGCTGGATGCCGGGGAATACTCCCACCTTGCGCTATTGATTTGACCGACGAACCAAGCTTCAATGAGGCCCCGGCTGGATGCCGGGGAATACTCGGAGGTCTCCACAGTCGTGAGACATCCCAATACCTGCTTCAATGAGGCCCCGGCTGGATGCCGGGGAATACGTGGCGGACCGACGCCGGTAGGGCGAGTGCCCCTACGCTTCAATGAGGCCCCGGCTGGATGCCGGGGAATACTTAACATGGACCAGGTGGCGATAATTCGTCGGACGCCGCTTCAATGAGGCCCCGGCTGGATGCCGGGGAATACTTGAGGCCCGTGACGATTTCCCCGCGAGACAACATATGCTTCAATGAGGCCCCGGCTGGATGCCGGGGAATACGACTGGCGACCTTACCCACGCGTATGGCCAGCGAGGCGCTTCAATGAGGCCCCGGCTGGATGCCGGGGAATACTGAGATAGACGACCCGCCGTTGGTCGTCTACCCAAGCTTCAATGAGGCCCCGGCTGGATGCCGGGGAATACGCGGGTGAAGCTGGGTGGGGCGACCAAGGACGACGGGGCTTCAATGAGGCCCCGGCTGGATGCCGGGGAATACGTCGCGGGGCAATACATGAGGCGGGACGAGTTCCTGGCTTCAATGAGGCCCCGGCTGGATGCCGGGGAATACACCGAGCACGCGGCGACATTGCGAGAGATTCGGCAAGCTTCAATGAGGCCCCGGCTGGATGCCGGGGAATACTAATCAACTCAGCAATGATGTCGGCAAGGTGGTTGTGCTTCAATGAGGCCCCGGCTGGATGCCGGGGAATACCGGGGCGACGCCCCCCGCATCCCAGGGGAGCCCCAATGGCTTCAATGAGGCCCCGGCTGGATGCCGGGGAATACATACCCAGCAGGTGGGGAGGCCCCACCCCACCGCGAAGCTTCAATGAGGCCCCGGCTGGATGCCGGGGAATACGCGCCCTCGCCCGCCGACAAAGGCTCTATAGCGTCGCTTCAATGAGGCCCCGGCTGGATGCCGGGGAATACGAGCCTGACAATTCGACCTACGGCCCCGGTCATCGGGCTTCAATGAGGCCCCGGCTGGATGCCGGGGAATACTTCCAATCTGCCCACTTTGGCGGCGCCGACACGGGGCTTCAATGAGGCCCCGGCTGGATGCCGGGGAATACACGCCGATCCCGACCAGCCCTGGCACAAGTAGGATGCTTCAATGAGGCCCCGGCTGGATGCCGGGGAATACGGTCGGTTGAATCGTTCGGCGACTATGCCCGCCTCACGGCTTCAATGAGGCCCCGGCTGGATGCCGGGGAATACGCCCTCCAGCACCACGAAATCAATCTCTGATATTTGCTTCAATGAGGCCCCGGCTGGATGCCGGGGAATACTCAAGGGCCCGGGCGTAGGGCAGATTGTTAACAATGCTTCAATGAGGCCCCGGCTGGATGCCGGGGAATACGGGTAACCCCAGCTCGGCGGGCGGGAGGACCACCGGGCTTCAATGAGGCCCCGGCTGGATGCCGGGGAATACCGGGCGGTACGGGGACCCCGCCCAGGTCAGTCGCCAGCTTCAATGAGGCCCCGGCTGGATGCCGGGGAATACATAGACCAGTGTGGATGTCACGCTGACGTACTCGCCCTGCTTCAATGAGGCCCCGGCTGGATGCCGGGGAATACAATGAGCCGGGTATCAACCCCCGCGTCAACGAATAGCTTCAATGAGGCCCCGGCTGGATGCCGGGGAATACGGCATACGCAAGCAGCTCGGCTACTTGCGCCCCGTGGCTTCAATGAGGCCCCGGCTGGATGCCGGGGAATACGTGCCTGTGACAGACCTGACACCATGCCGGAATATTGCTTCAATGAGGCCCCGGCTGGATGCCGGGGAATACCTCGCGTACAAGGCTATCTTTCCCCCCGAGCCCCCGCTTCAATGAGGCCCCGGCTGGATGCCGGGGAATACTATTGCCACAGGTTCCGCCGACATCAGCGCTCGGGTTGCTTCAATGAGGCCCCGGCTGGATGCCGGGGAATACAACGATAGACTTGGCGAAGGAGACGTATACCTCATCTGCTTCAATGAGGCCCCGGCTGGATGCCGGGGAATACCCTCAGTGATCGCGGACATTGACTTCGCGATCAATGGCTTCAATGAGGCCCCGGCTGGATGCCGGGGAATACTGTCATGCTGCCTAACGGTCAATGGCGGTCTACTGGCTTCAATGAGGCCCCGGCTGGATGCCGGGGAATACGGCTCGCGCTGGAGGCATTGATCTACCTGGCCTGCACGGGCTGTTTGCGAGGACTGCCTGACAACGCCGCTTGAATGTACACGTAAAACCATTTTCTGAACAGTTATTTTTTATAACATTCTGTTTTTTAAAGAGCCGTTCGTTTGCGAATGCTACCGGGGTTTTGCGTGCCACTACAGCGCTCGTCAAGTAGAGGCGGATGTCAACCATAGTATAGAACCTATTTACACTTTCATTTCTTCGCTTAGGTTTACCGGACTCCTGCAAAAAAAGGCGCCTGAGTTTGGCAAACAGACTATAAAATCTGTTGCTCATTATATTATCACCGGTTGCCGTTCCACCACATCGAACACCTTGCCCAGACTCACCACCGACGGCTTGACGGTTTCCGCAGGGCCAATGTTCATGATCAGAATATGGTCTTCCGAATGGTGAATGATGCCGTCCAGCATAGCAATCAGTTCGGCGTGACGTTTGCGGCTCAAACGGCATTGAAACACCGACAGTTGCAGCCAGTCGCCGTAGCCTTTCATCGTCTTGAATACCCGCCGCCAACGTTTGGTGTCACGGATGTCATAAGTAACGATGTATAAATGTTCGTGAACGGCCATCAGCGGGTGGTGAAGTTGGGATAATCGGGCAATTCGCCGAGCAGGTAGCGTCCGAACAGGCGCGCCTGAATTTCAAACAGACGCCGGTAATTGACTTTGTAACCGAACAAAGGATGAGTAATTTCCTGGCTCAAGCGCCGTTCGAAAGCGGCGATGAAGCGTTTGCGGCCAGCTTCGTTCAAAGCTACGCTGCCCGCCGCGCAGATAAAATCGGTCGGCCGCACTTCGCCGTTGTTGATGACCTGCAATACCGTGGAATCGGCGATGATAGGGCGGAACGGTTCCATCAAATCCAGCGATAAGGCCGGGCGGCCGTAACGCGGCTGATGATAGAAACCGCGATAGGCATCCAGGCCGACGGCGGTGATATTCACCGTCCAGGTGCGCACCAGCATCGAATAGGCAAACGACAGCAAGGCATTGACCGGATCGGTCGGCGGCCGGCGATTACGGGTATTAAAATCGAAGCTCATCTGCCTGCTGTCATCCGGCTTCTTGATGAGCCGGTCGAAAGCGCCGAAATAGACCGCCGCAGCCGCGCCCTCGATCCCCAGCAACTGCTGCAAATCGACGGCCCGCTGCGATTTATCGGCCAGGGCTTTCAACTGCTCCAACAACACATCCGGCGACTCGCCAGGGAATGGGGAATCAGAACCCATCGCCGTCTTGTCTGCGGCATCAGTTCCCGACTCTTGTTCTCCTTCATGGCGGCCGCCCGCGCGCCAGTTGCGGCGCAACAGGGTCCGGCAGTTCTGGATTTTGGCGCGCACCAGGTTGCGGGCAATCGCCAGACAGGTTTTATCCTCGAAACTGGCACGATACTGGGCCGTGCGCAGCTCGACATTTTTATGGCCGGTACCGACCGTGTGGCCAAAAAACCAGCCGCCGTAACTATGCCAACTGACCGTAATGTCGCGCTTCATCAGATCCTGCAAGCACGGCGTGGTGATGTAGACATTGCCCATGACGACAACTTGCGAGGTATCCAGCAAGCGTGCGGTCTGTACTTTTTCGTCGTCGATGCTGATTTCCAGCTCCTCGGCTTTTTTGGCGATCTTGGCTTTATAAGCCTGCACATACACCGGCAGGGCTTCGTCACGCATCACTGCCAACGGCCGGGGTTCGATGGCGGCATTGTGCAGATAATTGACTTCATCCGGCAGGCAAATCCCGACCAGCGAGCAGGCCGGACATTTAGGGCTGTCCTGCAAGGGCGGCGGAATGTGGCCGCCGGCAGCGACCAGGCGCAAACCGTTGATGGCGTTGGCCGTGAGTTGGCGCAGTTCGTCATCGAACACAACCCGCACCCGTTCCCGGCTTTGCACAAAATACAGCGCGCCTTCTTCACAAATATAGCCGTGTTCCTGCAATATCAGGCCCTGCACGCACAATTGCACCCGTTCGGGATCGTAAGCGCCGCGCGCCACATGCGGACGTTTGCCGCGCTTGTAATCCACCGGCGTCACCACGCCCTCCTCCGCCTCGATCAAGTCCAGTTTGGCGATTAATCCTAAGCGATTGGACGACAAGGTAATCGATCGTCCATGCAATTTTTCTTCCTGTTCAAGATCGCCCGCTTCCGGAAAACTTTTCGACGGCTTATCGACGCGGCGATGGGCATGGTCGCCTTCCACCGTATCCGCCGACGCCGCCCACTCGCCCTGTACCCATTCCAGATACGCCAGGCGTGGGCAATATTGGTATTCGTTGATCATGCGCGCCTGCAGCAAAGGCATGTCGCCGGAAAGCTCCGGGAACGGCATCGGAAGTTCGAGTTGGATGGGGGCTTGATCGTCTGTCATTTTGTAATACAATGCGTAATGCTTAACGAATACAGGGTGAATAACATGACAACCATCAGTTTACGCTTGCCCGATGACATCGAAGCCCATCTCAAAGCCGAAGCCCGGCTGGAAGGCAAAACTCAATCGGAAATCGCCCGTTTGGCAATTGTCGAATACCTCGCCCGCCGTGAGAAAGAGCGGTTTATGGCGGAGATGGCGGCGGCCGGCCGCGCCCTGGCCGCCGACCCGCAGGCATGGGCGGAATCACGCGAAATCGCCGAAGATTTGGCGGACGAAGGGATGGATGCCATCATCGCCGCCGAACGCGCCGCCGGTATCGACCCGGAAGAAAAGTGGTGGAAATGATGCGGCGCGGCGAGATATGGACTGCCAATCTTAATCCCAACAAAGGCGGCGAAATCGGCAAGGTACGCCCGGTGGCAATCTTGCAGGATGACGGCATAATCGCAACCGGCTTGGCAACCGTATTGATCGCGCCGTTGACCGGCCAGTTCCGGCCGGCATTCGCTCCGCTTCGGGTTCGAGTCGCCGCCCGCAATCGCTTGACGCAGGATTGTTTTGTCATGGTCGAACACCTCCGCGCCCTCGACCGCTCCCGCTTCGGCGAAGGTCCGCTGGCAACCCTGACCGCCGAAGAAATGGCTGCGGTGGAGAAGAGTTTGCGGGGGGTGATGGGGTTGTTGTGAGGTCATCGAACAGCACCAAATAAACCACCTCCTTGATGACTTTCTCTACCCAACAACAACGGGCCTTGAACGGCAACAGCAAAATCCAAATTAATATGTGCGCGCGCCCCTCCATTCGGTCCTTGACGTATGCTCAAAATAGTTACCTTTGGCTTTGGCAAACCACGACGTTGACACTCTTTTAGCACGTCGGCGCAAATCGCATCGTGTGCTTGGTCGAATGTTTTCGGGAAACGAGTGGGTTGATACGGTGTCACGGATTGCCATTGTCGGAAGGTGTCGATAAGGCGATCATCACCGTCAGGTTCATTTGGAGTTAATTCAACGCCAACGATACCTAAAGTCCCTGCGCGGATGTGGTTTAATTGTCTGACTACGGACTGAAAGTCTTGTCGCTCCCTCAGCTTCGGCTTTACGTTTCGATCAACATGCCAAGGTGCAATCACCAGCAAACGATCCATTAGGCCATCATCATTGCAATCATCAGCGGCGATAAAAATGTGTTCATGCTGTCCAGAACGGGCGGCAGAGCCGTCGGCTTCGTGACCGGAAAATAACCGGTTAGCTTGCCCCAGGGTTTGCCGCGCCAGACTCATCAGGGCTCTACGCACGGCTTGTACGAATGCGGGGCGATCCTGTAAAGAGGGTTGATTTTGGGAATGAATATGAAATTGCATTAGGGTTTGGGGAGTCTCGTCCATCGGACACATAAGCCCCAAACCCTGAAAACGCCCATCGCCAATCACCAAAGGGCCGCCAAACGGTTCGGCAAACTCCAGTTCCAGATGATAGAGTCGGGTACGATCAAAACGCTGAAAGGCAAAACACTCGGCCAATGTGCCATTGCTATCGAAAGGTTCGCACTGGATCCTGCGGATTTGCGCCTGCGCGGTAATACCGCTGTGTCTCAAAGCTTGACGGGCGGAGTGAAACAACTGGCTTTGTTTGTAAACCCGTTCCGCACCGCAAATACCTGATTCATCGTGTTCATGGCCGCAGCTAATCGGAAGCTGCTTTTTTGGATCAAGCGGTAATGCAACCGGTGTCACCGTGCGCCAAACACGCGCTGCTTTTTGCTCGCCGATACCGTAGTAGACAAGCATTTTACGGTCGGTGGCTTTAACCAGAATCGGCGTATCTTGATCGATTTCACCGGTTTCCAGATCGACGTCCAGCGGCCCGGAAAATGCCCATTCCACATCGGCCAGTTGTAGCGGGCAATCTCCCGGTACTTCGATCAACACCCGCCGAATGTCGGCCTGGGTGTGTTGATGACCAATCGACGGTAATGGAACCACGCGAATACGCAAGGCTTTGTCTGCATCGTTAGCGCCTTTTCCGGTTAAATAACGCACTGCTTGTTCTGGAAAATGCGGCAACAAGCGTTGTTTTGCCGCATCGATCAAGCATTGTGTTAGTTGGCTAACTTGAGTAAAGGGCTGTGCAACAAAGCCATCGTGTTGATCCCGAATGTCGAACAGCAACAACGACGATGGACAGTTATAGCCGATGGGTTGAAAAACCGGCAACGGCGGTTTATGAAACTCGCCTTTCCGTAACCGGGTTAATTGGCCTCGATAGCGTGCGATCAGCGAATCAAACGACTGGTTAGGACTGGGGCAATCCAAGGTATTACTGACTCCTTGCGGGGTAGGTCGAAACACCGGGCCAGTGTGTTGAACAATGATGTGCTCAGCTTCATCGGCAGCTAACTGTTCCGCCCAGGCAAACGCCATATCGACACCGCGACCGAATTGGTACACGCGTTCACTTAACTGAACCAACGTTTCAGTTTCGACAGTGTGTGCAGCAAAAAACCAGACGTAATGAAGCGGTTGCTGACCGTCAAATAGCCAGGGTTTGACGAATTTGGCATCACGTTTTTTAGCAGCGGCTTCTAAATTGCCTTGTTGGGCATCGGCACCGTTACGCGGCACGTAATAAGTCGTCAGGCTTGATTGCTTGTGTTTGGGGCTTAACACCACTGGCGGCGGTAATTGCTCCAGCCAACGCAATGCCGCAACTTCTTTTTCAGAAGCGGTGCAACCGGTATAAGCTGCTGCGACTAAGGCCTGATACAACCTAAATGGCGACGGTGGCCAGGAACCGCTGCCATGATAGCAGTTATCGAGTAAGCGAACGGATATGACGAGCGCCTGTTGGTTCATGATTTAGCCCTCAGTAGTTGCATCGCTGTCCGCTTCTTCTTTTTTGGCGAGCAGTTCTTTGGCTTTTTTGATGTTGAACTGGTAGGTTTTCTCCGGTTGCTTCACGCCAAAGTTCGCCGCCGCTTGTTTGGCGTAGCCTTTAATCAAAGACAATTCCTGCTCCGCCGACAAACTGAAATACTGCGAAGCCCCGCGTCTAGCGACGGCTTCCCAAACGTCGGCCTCATCGGCACAGCGCAATAAACAACCCTCACGCAAATACAGTTCAGTTTCGGCCGTGGCTGCAACCAGCCCCAAACCCAGCAAATAGCGTTTTAATTTTTGGGTGGATTCATCATTGTCACCACGGATTGATTGCAGGGCAATCAGGTTGACGGTGACTTGGCGGGTGATGGGGCCACGAGCGATGATGCCGCCTAAACCTTTAGGTGCTGGTACATCGTTGAAGCCCTTAACCGATAACTTTACCTTTTGTTTTTTTGCTTCGTCGGTCAATGCCTTTTTCTGATCGTCATCCAGCAATTTCCATACGCTGTTGTATTGAGCCGCTGTCTTTAAAATCTCGACATCCTCAGCACGAATAATTGAACGTATCAAACGCGGACGCTTAACTTGCGTTCCTCTGGAATCCCACGCACCGAAAACCAACGATGTTGGAGCCAGTTTTGCCAGCGGCACCGCATTATGGGTTCTCGATAATTCCTTAAATGCCGTATCCACTTCAGCCGCTAATTCGTCAGACGAACGCACCACCGCATCACCCGCACGATGTGCCAATTCAAGAATAGAAACTTTACGATCCGGATCTTCTTTATTGCCTAAGTTAATCTCGATTTGCGGCACCAAATCTTTGTATTCCGCATTCATAAAAATCGGCTCGCTACGGTTGGCCTGCGACGGCACTGAGTCGATTTGCGCCACTTTGGTACCGTCCGACAAGGTGTCAATCGAGTAACCAATATCGGCATAGGTTGGTGGAAAAATAACCCCGCCTTCGCCGTCCACCGGTAACAAGGTTTGTTTTAGTATCAGTGCTACCGGGCCTTTCGGGTTGTCGGCCCATTGGTTAATGATGTCGTGGGTCAATGCTTGGATTTGGCTCATTGTGTATTCTCCTGAATGGCGTAACAGACGATTTTGTTTTTACCCGATAAATCGAGCGCGAATTGATAATGGCGTTGATGGATTAAACTGAATTGCCCACTGACTGCGGGACGTGCTAATTGCGGTGGCAACCATTCATCCCAAACGGCATACCGGTATTGGCGTAAAGCCAGCTCTTTAGGCCGTGCGTTTTGCAGACCCCACGCCGCCATCAACTCAACCACCGGCGAGGCGACGACTTTTTGTTCCAGTTCTTTAACGCTTTTAAGATCGTTAATTGAATAACCCACATCAAGTCCCATCCATGCACCGCGTGGGTCAAAATTAAAACTTCCACCCATGCTGCACAATATATTGAGCGGGTTGATCAATAGCTGGTCGCTTTTCTCACTCCAAAGCGTGGCAATCTCCCGTAACATGTCATTGGCGATTTTTTGTGCACTGCGGTTACCGGCATACAGTTTGAATGTGTCATCAACACCGCCATCCGTCCAATGACTCAAAAGGGCAGCGCGCCCTTGGCTGTCTGTCAAGTTAATCGGTAACGAAGTCGCATCGCCATCAGTATTGGGAAAGGTATCGGACATCGTAAAATCGCTAATTTTGTTCGGTATCAACCAACCGCGAGGCGCAATTGCGATCGCTTTAGTTCCGGCAACAAAAGCCAAAACATCGGCAAACGGATTTTCCGAGGCTTCGGTTTGCAATAAAAATTTCGCCTCACCGGACTGCCAATCAAAACGCGCTTCAGTCGGCCCCAGCAATATTTCCGAAGCTTCCAGAAAACCCATACACGCCAGCACTTGGCCTGGATTGGTCAAATCCACCGGGATTGCATTAATGCTCATGCCCTGCCCTCCGTTTCTGCTAATTCTTTGCTGTTCTTTGAAGCACGGTGATCGGCAGCGCGAAATACCGCTTCCCACCACGCCAAACCCCAAGGTCCCCATTGCCGTTGTAGTCGAGCAAAACGCAATGCGGCTTGTTGCGCCCGTTCGCCCAAAATTGACGGCGGTGCATCGGGATCAATCGGCGTTATCACCGGGCAAGCGTAACCGTGGTGAGACGCGATTAGATGCAGCGCCAAATCCTGTAATTCTTCGGGTAACTGATTAATGTCGGCATCGTTAGCAACATCCGCCAAGGAGCCAAATTCATGCCGGTAACCGGCCAATAATTTCAGATTGCCGCCGCCTGTAGTTTTGGCGTAAGGGCGGCCTGTTGACGGTGCGTTCATCGCGGTTTGCCAACGATCACGGTTTTTACCCAAATCGTGGGCTTTGATGGCGGCTACCAGCATATAGACATATTCAGCAGGCAAGGCCAATTGCGCGGCAATTTTTGCCATTTCTTCGCCTGCCCAATGCAGGTGTGACCTCAGACTTTGATTAAAAGGCGTAATGGCGGGATCGCCTTGTTGCGGCGATTTTTCGCCACGATAGACTTGAATTAACCAGATTTTGGTAGATTCCTCTTGCTCGTTGAGGGTGGCATTGAAGCGGTGCACTGTATGCCAGCCGGTTCCACTTAACTCGTCATGCTGAACGCATTGAATCCGATAACCGACCGTTTCCCGCAAGCTATCCGGGTTCCACTGATGATCGAGGGTGACTAATGCTGCTCCATCCGAATTATCATTCAACAGTCCAGCCGTGCTAAGTCCACCCAGCCAGCGGGCAATCACGACCTGCTGATAGGCAAACAAGTTCTGCAAATCCTTGGTTTCTTTCTCAACTAACTGCCGTGCGGTTAAAGCGCCCTCTTTCACCATTTTGCCTGACTGATTGAGCACCAACAGTACTGGCTTTTCCGGTAGCTCTTGGCCTTTAAACACATGCTTCAACCGTTTAACCAGTGCGCCGACCACTTGATATACCGGGATTTCCAAAGTTTCGCTCAAATGGATTGGCGCATGGTCAAAAAATGCTTCAACTTCAGTGGTATTGGGGCTATCGTCGTCATTGCGCCAAGGCAAATATTCGCGCCACACCAGAGTGGTTTCCGGCTCTTTATTCGGCAACCAACCGCGCAGCCAAGGTTCAACTCCAGGTCTGGCAGCGTGTTGTTCCAAAGAAGTCATTGACCAAGCATCGACTAAAGCACGGGTTAACGCTGGGCGTAATAGTTCTTCGGATATGGCACTTGCCAGTAATTGCCCAGAAACATTCTGCTTTAAGGCCAGTATCGCGCCCGGACTGGCATCGCCTTGTAGCTGGGTTACTATCTCAAGCTGGGCTTGATAACTGAGAAACGCTTTTGCAGACTGCTGATAACTGGCTACGGCTTGCGCATGCTCTTCTTGCGCTTTTTGATAGGCTTTGAGTGCTTTATCAAAGGCTTTTTGATCTTGTTTGTATTGTTTTAACGCCGCTTTATCGGCGTTTTCTAGTGGCGCGTTGGGCAGCTCCGGTTCTGTTAAATCGAAAGAAGCTGGTTGTTTGCCGGAAGGCAATTTGGGTGGAATGGCAACCACCTTGATCTGGGCTTGCTTTTCGCCGCGCCGATTCACCCGACCAAATCGCTGCACCATGCGTTCATAAGCCACCAAATCGCACACCATATGATCGGCATCCAAATCAATGCCAACTTCGCCGGCCGAGGTGGCGATTAAAAAAGCGGGCGTCTCCAGATTGGTCAAAGAACCGGCTAAAAAGCCATGAGTTTTAAGCCATCTCACCAAGTCTTGCCGCTCTAGCACCCGACGACCGCCCGTAAGCAAATTGACTGGGTAAATCACCCTGTCTTGCTTTATGCGCTTATCCAAGTCGTCCTTGATTTTTTTGGCATCTTCCCGCTTGGTACAGAAAATCAAAATACGCTGACCGCTATCTTTTAATTGCCAAGCGCGTGCGCTCAATAATTCGCTAGTGGAATCGCCTTCATTTTTGACTTCGAGCGTCAGTAGCTTTTCAGCATTCAACCGCTTGACCACCACTTCATCCTGCAAATCTTTATCTTCCAAACCAAACGCCTGTTTGTCGGATTGCTTGCCGGTGGCTGATAGCGACAGACATTTAAACGACGGTATGAGCTGCTTTTTCGCCTCGACCGGATGCAGATCTGGAGAATCGGAAACGATTTGCAACATGGCTTCAAACGGCAGGCAAAGATGTGCTTCGTCCAGCACACATAAGCTATCCGCGCCTAACCCAACTTCGTCACCTAATAACGAAGTTCCTCGCCATTTCAATCAGTTAAAAATTTTAACTACTGTCGGTTGGCACTACAGATTTTTTGCTGTTCACGAGGGTTTTGCGTTTGCCGAGCGGGTCGGGTTT
>PGZD01000071.1:14803-24498 GCA_002843155.1 Gammaproteobacteria bacterium HGW-Gammaproteobacteria-3 | reverse complement strand
AAAAGAGCCATTGATTTTAAACATCTTTTTTTGCGAAATATCACCAAAAAACTGAATATCAATGACTTAGAGGGGTTTTGGTGACGAAGTTAGGTTAAAGTCAATTTGGAAAATTTTGTTAAAAAGCAATACCTGCGCTGTTTTTGTTGCAAATTTACACACAAATATTTCATCCTGACCTTGCCATCAACAGACAAGACGGATACGCAAAGCTTATCCACACTATAGAGTAAACGCGTAGCGCCATTGGGGATCAAACAGGAATCTTGCCAACTCCAAGCCCTGCCAACGCGCGAAAAGACTGGATGTTCTTTATTTTTGTTGTTACATTTAAAGGGCGGGTAAACGTGGAATTTTCAAACACAAGATCAAAGAGTCCGCAAACCACCCGTGACACAATAGACGCTCAAGACTCACTAAATTCAACATACAAGAGGAATTTCTCATGATTATGTATAAAAAGCATTTATCAACCACGTTGATGATCGCTGTAGCCATGGCCGCAGGAACAGCGTCTTTTTCCGCATCCGCCCGCTATGTTCCTTACGAAAAACCTAATGCAACGGTAAAGCCATTCACAAAATCAACGCCGGGGAAATCGGTAGAGACGCATTCGGCGCAGGCGCTTGAACATGCAAAAGCCGCCGCCACCCACGGCGCCGCAGGTCATGCCAGCGTTTTGACCGAACACGCCACAGTAGCGCTCGAACACGCCCAGGCGGCCGTAAAAGTTTTGAGCGGTGAAGCCAAAAAACACATGGAAGTCGCCATCGAGCACCTTAACGAAGCCATCAACCACGGCAACATGGGCCACGCGGATGTTGCCACCGAACACGTCAATCAGGCCATCACCCACATCAATGCGTCAATCGGCAACCCGGGAAAATCGGTAGAGACGCATTCGGCGCAAACGCTTGAACATGCCAAAGCCGCTGCCACCCACGGCGCTGCAGGTCATGCCAGCGTTTTGACCGAACATGCAACCGTGGCGCTCGAACACGCCCAGGCCGCCGTAAAAGTTTTGAGCGGTGAAGCCAAAAAACACATGGAAGTCGCCATCGAGCACCTTAATGAAGCCATTAACCACGGCAATATGGATCACGTGGATGTTGCCACCGAGCATGTCAACCAAGCCATCACACATATACAAGCGTCCATCAACAGCTAAACCAGCGCACACGCCAAACCGGAGCAGGCTTGATATGAAGCCATCCTGGCTCCGGTTATTTGAATTGTAGGAGCCCGATTTATCGGGCGATGGGATGTGGTGCAGCCCATGTTGCGCCAAGGCTTTTGGGCGGTGGCGGGTGTCTGTTCGCAGTGCCCGGGGCTTGTCCTTAACACCAAGGCATTGTCTTCGTTCATCGTCCGGTAAACCGGACTCCTGCAAAACCTTTATTGGGCTGGCCTCTCTTTTATTTTTCTCTCAGCGCCGGTTTCTGAAAAAATCCTTCAACATTTGCGAACAATCTTCAGCCATAACGCCGCTTCGCCAATTTACCCGGTGATTCAAAAACGGCGCATCGGCCAGAT
This sequence comes from Gammaproteobacteria bacterium HGW-Gammaproteobacteria-3, assembly GCA_002843155.1. Classification (GTDB taxonomy): domain Bacteria; phylum Pseudomonadota; class Gammaproteobacteria; order Methylococcales; family Methylomonadaceae; genus PGZD01. Next base: position 22,965 of record PGZD01000071.1, on the reverse strand, counting down.
TAAGCACGTTACAAACCGCCCCGCGCTTTTCATCGGCGGCGGCAAAAACCAACCGTTGAATGCGGGCATGAACAATGGCTCCCATGCACATCACGCAAGGTTCGAGCGTCACATACAGCGTAGTGCCGGTCAGGCGATAATTTTGCAAGACCCGGCCCGCCTCGCGGATAGCGATCATTTCCGCGTGCGCGCTAGGGTCGTGCAAGGCTATAGCGCTATTCCAGCCTTCGGCAATGCAGGTTTCATTATGTACAATGACCGCCCCTACCGGCACCTCGCCGCTGTCTTCGGCGCGCCGCGCCAACCTGATGGCATGGTGCATCCAGGCTTCATCCGTATCCTGAACGCTTATTCCCACTCAATCGTCGCAGGCGGTTTGCCGGAAATATCATAAGTCACGCGTGATATGCCGGCGACTTCATTGATAATCCTGCGCGAGACCAAATCCAGAAAATCATAAGGCAGATGCGCCCAACGCGCGGTCATGAAATCAATGGTTTCGACAGCCCGCAAGGCAATCACATAATCATAGCGGCGGCCATCGCCCATGACGCCGACCGATTTGACCGGCAAAAACACGGCGAAAGCCTGGCTGACTTTCTCATAAAGCTGATGCCGGTACAGTTCTTCGATAAAAATGGCGTCAGCTTGCCGCAGTAAATCGGCATATTCTTTTTTCACTTCGCCCAGGATCCTGACGCCCAACCCAGGTCCCGGAAACGGATGCCGGAACACCATTTCATAAGGCAAGCCCAATTCCAGACCGAGTTTTCTGACTTCATCCTTGAACAATTCGCGCAGCGGCTCGACCAGTTTCAGTTTCATATTGTCCGGCAGGCCGCCGACGTTATGATGAGATTTGATCAAATGCGCTTTCCCGCTTTTGGCGGCCGCCGACTCGATGACATCGGGATAAATGGTGCCTTGCGCCAGCCATTGCGCCGAGGTCAATTCAGCCGCCGCCTCATCGAAAATCTCGATGAACAGATTGCCGATGATTTTCCGTTTTTGTTCGGGATCATCGATAGCCGTCAACGCGTCCAGATAGCGCTGTTCGGCATCGACACGAATGACTTTAACGCCCATGTGCTCGGCAAAAGTGGCCATCACCTGATCGCCTTCGTGCAGTCTGAGCAAGCCGGTATCGACAAACACGCAGATCAATTGGTCGCCTATCGCCTCATGCAACAATGCCGCCACCACGGAAGAATCGACGCCGCCGGACAAACCCAGAATCACCTGATCGTCGCCGACTTTCTCCCGCACCGCGCGAATGCTGTCCTCGATGATATTGCTGGGTGTCCATAACGCTTCACAAGCACAAATATCAAGCGCGAAACGCGCCAGAATTCTCCCGCCCTGGCGGGTATGCGTCACTTCAGGATGAAATTGCAAACCGTAAAACGCAAGCTCTTCGTGGGCAATGCCGGCAATGGGCGCGCCGTCGGAACTGGCTATCGCGATAAAGCCTTCCGGCAAATCAACCACCCGGTCGCCGTGACTCATCCAGACATCCAACAAACCAAAGCCTTCGGCGGAGGTATGATCCTCGATACCTTTCAATAATTTGGAATGCCCGCGCGCCCGAATCTGGGCATAACCGAACTCGCGATGGGCCGAAGACTCAACGCGCCCGCCCATCTGCTCGGTCATGGTTTGCATACCGTAACAAATACCCAACACCGGCACGCCTAACTCAAAAACCACTTGTGGCGCTCTGGGCGTATCCCGGCTCGTCACCGTCTCCGGCCCGCCTGACAGTATTATGCCTTTAGGCGCAAATTGCCAGACCTCATCGGCACTGCATTCGCAGGAAAAAATTTCGCAATAAACGCCGGTTTCCCGGATGCGGCGGGCAATCAATTGCGTGTATTGGGAGCCGAAATCCAGAATCAGAATCTTATCGGAATGGATATTGGTCGGTGTTTGCTGGTTCACATGAAAACTCAGGTTAAACGCAGCCCGTTCGGGTGCGGTATTGGCAAAATGAATTTGGCTGAATCGAAAAAAAAGCTTTATTCCATTTGATAATTAGGCGCTTCCTTGGTGATCGTCACGTCATGCACATGACTTTCACGCATTCCGGCTGTCGTCACTCGGACAAACTCGGCGCGTTCATGCAGATCGGTAATTGTCCGGCTGCCGGTATAGCCCATACTGGCCCTGATACCGCCGACCAATTGATGAATGATGGCATACAGGCTGCCTTTATAAGGCACCCGACCTTCGATGCCTTCAGGCACCAGTTTTTCAATCTTGTCGGTTTTTTCCTGAAAATAACGATCACTGGAGCCTTGTTGTCCGGCCATAGCGCCAAGAGACCCCATGCCCCGGTACGATTTGTAAGAACGCCCCTGGTACAACTCGACTTCGCCCGGCGCTTCTTCCGTACCGGCAAACAAACCACCCAACATTACCGCATGAGCACCCGCTGCCAGCGCTTTGGCGACATCGCCGGAATAACGTATGCCGCCATCGGCAATGAGCGTTACTCCCGTACCTTTCAACGCTTCAAAGACATTGCTGACCGCCGTGATCTGCGGCACACCGACGCCTGCGACAATGCGCGTGGTACAGATTGAACCGGGGCCGATACCCACTTTGACGGCATCGGCGCCGGCCTCCACCAAGGCTTTGGCCGCAGCAGCCGTGGCAATATTGCCGCCAATGACCTGTACCCCCGGAAAATTCCGCTTGACCCAACTCACCCGATCAAGAACACCCTGGGAATGGCCGTGCGCGGTATCGACAATGATGACATCGACACCCGCCTGCACCAGCGCGGCAACCCGCTCGTCAGTGCCCTCACCCGTGCCCACGGCGGCACCGACCCGGAGCCGCTCCAGCGCGTCCTTGCAAGCTTGCGGATAATCCTTGGCTTTTTGAATATCCTTGACGGTAATCATGCCGCGCAGATGAAAATCACCATTCACCACCAGCACTTTTTCAATCCGGTGCTGGTGCAGTAAGGCAATTGCTTCTTTGTGATCGGCGTTTTCATTGACGGTAATCAAGCGCTCTTTCGGCGTCATGACTTTGGTGACCGGCTCATCGAAACGTGTTTCGAAACGCAGGTCACGGCTGGTGACAATACCGACCAGCTCATCGCCATCGACTACCGGCACGCCGGAAATGTTTTTGGCGTGCGTCAGCGCCAGCACATCACGAATACTGGTATCCGGAGACACGGTGATCGGATCCTTGATCACCCCGCTTTCATATTTTTTGACTCTGCGCACTTCCCGCGCCTGCTGCTCTATGGTCATATTCTTGTGAATAATACCGATACCGCCTTCCTGAGCCATCGCAATTGCCAGCCGGGATTCAGTCACCGTATCCATTGCCGCCGAAACCAAGGGAATATTAAGCGTAATATCCCGTGTCAACCGGGTTTTTAACTGCACATCTCGGGGCAACACCGCTGAGTGCGCCGGCACCAGCAGAACATCATCAAAAGTGAGTGCTTCCTGAATAACTCGCATAACCGCCCCTTACCAAGCAGAAAATTAACCTTTAATTATACTATCAACTGCTCTTTAATAAAATAATCTTGCCTGTTTTTACACTTTTCGCCCTGCCACGATTACTTTGGACAATCAGGAATTGCCTTTTACGCTGCCGCCCAACTTGTATTGGCACGGATCGAGTCCGGCAAGCCGCTTACCTTGCTGACCGCAGCCATCTGATTATTTTTACATCCCGCTTTCAATAACACGGCAATCTGGTATCTTTACATTTTGGCTGGCTGTTGCCTGATGAATCAAAAATCAATCGCACTTATCCATTGAACCCTGTTCATTTAAGGCAATAATGAAGTCATGACATAAAACTGGAGCCATTATTGATTCGGATTTATTTTATTTTGATACTGTTGGCATTGGCTTTTTTCGCGGTGCGCAGGTTTATTAACACGCCAGCATCAACATTAAGCCGCCCTATCAGACATTTAGCTCTGCTCTTGGCAGCATTGCCGTTACTTTATCTGGGTTTGACCGGACGACTGGCGTGGTTACTGGCTCTGGCCGGATTGATTTTTGCGGCCCTGGCGAGATGGACGCCGGTAATTTTACGTTACGCCCCGCAATTACAGCGATTATGGGTTTTATTGCGGTCAGGAAAACAACAACAGTCAACCCAATCAAAAACTCATACCCAGAGCAAAGACGCCATGTCCCTTGATGAAGCTTACGCAGTGCTGGGTTTGAAAAAAAACGCAAGCCCCCAGGAAATTGTCGATGCCCACCGAAAATTAATGCAAAAACTACATCCGGATCGAGGCGGGTCCGATTATTTCGCCGCCAAAATCAATTTGGCCAAAGCAATATTATTGAAAAACAAATAACGGCGCAATGCCACAAACTCGAAACACTTGCTTGATAGCATGTCCAAGCGGCCAGTTTACTTGCGATAACGACAAGGAAAAACTAATCTTGGCAAACTGTGCACGATGAATACTTTAAAAATATTTAACATGGCTGTCCAAACTTTAAAGCCAAATCGACTTATCCCAATCGTTATATCAGCCGCAATGCTCACAGCCTGCGCAACCTCCGGCAAAACAGCAACGGTTCCGGTCTTGCCGTATGGCCGCGATCTGGCCAATGAACAAAAGTATTACGTGGTTAAAAAAGGCGATACCTTATATTCCATTGGTTTTCGTTCCGGGCATGGCTATCGGAAGTTGGCTTTGTGGAATGACATCCATCCGCCCTATACAGTAATGGTCGGGCAAACGATAAAATTGTTTAACAACCCGGGAGGCATTAAAAACACCCATTCATCTATTAAGACGCCCTTAAAAAAGAGAAGCTCATCACAAAAAAAGACAATACTTTCAGGTGATAATAAAAAACTGTTAAAGTTAAATTGGCAATGGCCGATTACTGGAACGATTGTTAAGAATTTTTTTCAATCCGGTAATAAAGGCATCGATATTAGCGGTTATTTTGGTCAACCGGTTAAAGCCGCAGAAGCAGGCAAGGTTGTTTATAGCGGCGCAGGCCTGATTGGTTACGGAAATCTGCTTATCATCAAACATAATGCAATGTATTTGAGCGCTTATGCAAATAACAGCCGCTTACTGGTCGAAGAGGGACAAGTAGTCGGCAAAAATCAGGTTATTGCAAAAGTCGGCAAAACCAGCGCAGGTCAACCCGCATTACACTTTGAAATAAGAAAAAATGGAAAACCGGTAAATCCAGTCAATTATTTACCATAAAAATGATGAGACAACTTCGGTATCCACCGATTAACCTGGGGATTAATGATGAATGAAGAATTTGTTACAGCTATTTCTGCTCGATTACACGCACCATTCCTGGATGATTTGGGTTATGACAATGACGATGTTTTGGCTGACACCCTTCAAGAAGAGCCTGATATTGATGAAATTGTACCCGCCGAAGCACAGAATGAACTCAATTTTGACGCCACCCGTTTTTATTTGAACGAACTTGGGCGCTCAAAATTACTGACGGCCGATCAAGAGAAAATGTACGGCAAAAAGGTTTTGCGTGGTGACAGTGAAGCCCGGAAAATCATGATAGAAAGCAATCTCAGACTGGTCGTCAAAATTTCCCGGCGCTATTTAAACAGAGGTCTACCTTTGCTTGATTTGATCGAAGAAGGAAACCTTGGTCTGATTCGAGCGGTTGAAAAATTCGATCCTGAACGGGGCTTCAGATTTTCCACCTATGCAACCTGGTGGATCCGGCAAACCATAGAACGTGCCATCATGAATCAAACCCGCACCATTCGCCTGCCGATTCATATCGTCAAGGAGATGAACACCTGCCTTAAAGCGCAACGTTATCTAGTCCAAGCCCTTGATTATGATCCAAAAGCGGAAGATATTGCCAAACACATCGACAAACCTGTGAAAACGGTTGAAAAGATGTTGAAACTGAACGAACGGATCAGCTCTGTTGATGTACCGATAGGAAAAGATTTCGATAAGCCGCTGGTGGACTCTATTTCAGATGAATCGAGCGCGTGCCCCACGGAATCACTTCAGGAAGAAAGTGTTAAAAATAATGTCACGGACTGGGTTTATCAACTTTCAGAAAAACAAAGGGAAGTTATTTGCCGCCGTTATGGGTTATGCGGTCATGAAACCGGCACACTTGAACAGGTAGCTCATGAAATGGGCGTGACGCGGGAGCGTGTCCGACAAATTCAGATGGACGCATTGAAAAGGCTCAAAGAAATACTGGAATTCAGCGGCTATTCCTTTGAGTCTATTTTTCACTGAAACACAGTTATACTTCGCGCGGTTATGTTTGCGGATTTTATGACATAAGCTATTTTATTCGACGCTTACACGGAAGTAAGCGGTAGACTGCGTCGGGAACAGGCACTCGAGAGCAAGGCGCGAAAACTTAGCACTAGCAGGTCATGTAACTGTTTTCGCAAAGCTTCCGCTCTTGGCTCACGCCCCTTACCTACATCCCTGTAGGCAACGCCGCTATCGGACAAAATAGCGCGTTAGCTTACCAGCAAATGTGGCCGCGCGAAGTATATTTACAGCACCCCAAGAAAACGTTGCTGCAAAGGCCAATCCTTATAGTTAAAGACCTGTCCTTGAGTACGAACGGCCTCAATATTTGCCAACGATAATTCGGCGAAAACCCATTGATTTTGATTCAGTTCGCCCAGGGCGGCAATGCCGTCATCAGGGAAGCCTCGATCGACGGGCGTGTAAATGGCGGCCGCCCCGATATTGACATCAACCGCTTGAGACCAAGGGGCGTTACCAACCGTGGGTGATTGAACGACATAGCACTGATTTTCCAAAGCCCTGGCCTGACAACCTATTTTTACCCGATGGTATCCTGCAAGAGTATCGGTGCAACTGGGCACTAAAATAAGCACGGCGCCCGCTTCAGCCTGTTTTCTGGCCAGCAACGGGAACTCGCTATCGTAGCAAATGCTGATAGCGATTTTACCGTATTCGGTGTCGAAACATTTCAATTCCGCACCACTTTTGATCAGCCACTGTTCATTCTCAAAACGGGTCATTTGCAGCTTGTCCTGATAGTCATAACGGCCATCGGACATGAATAAATAAGCCCGGTTACGATAATCACCCGACTCCTGCCGAACCGGAAAGGTTCCGGCCTGAATACAACAATGATATTTTTGCGCCAGAGTCTGAAAAAAACTGATGTAATCAGCCAGTAAAGATTGTAACGCGACCAGTTGCTTTTCCAGTGACGAATAAATATCTTTCGGGAACAAGGACGCCAACTCCAGGCTGGCATATTCCGGAAACACCAGGATATTGGCATTTTGCCCGGCCGCTTCGCATACCCAGCCTTCAATTTTTGTCTGGTAGTTTTCGAAGCTTTCAAGAAAACTGATATCGTATTGCGCGGCGGCTACTTTAATCGTCATGCTTTAGCCAGAAAGTCATAGGCTTGGGGGTTTCAGCGTCTTCATCCAGATCTTTCCAGGTGTATGTGGTTTTTAATTCAGGATGCTTGAAATAACCGCGCTTGTTCCAGAACTTATCCAACGGCAAATAATCGACCGGACGTCTTGGATGATCGACAGGTCTCTCCACACAACAGAAACAGATGTGTTCGAAGCCGCCCAAATCAGCGGCATGGGCTTCGCGTTGTTGAAAAAATTTTACGCCAATACCAAATCCCCGATATTTTTTATTTAGAACGGATTCACCGCAATAAAATACTTCATTCGGATCATAGCCGTTTTCGATAAAAGGTTGCTTGACCTCATCGGTTTCATATTTCAATGGAATCGCGGTCGATGCGCCAATGATAGTGTCGCCATCAAAAGCCAATACGATAACGCTTTCCGGGCAATCGATATAGGTCTGGAGGTATTTTTTTTCGTAATCCGGATCGCCGTCGTAAAGGTAGGGGAACTCCCGAAAAACTTTTATTCTAAGCCGGGCGAGTTCTGGAATATAGCGTTCCAGTGTCTTGCCGACCCATCTTTCAATGCGTATATTGTTGGACATAGTGATACGAATTGTATTAAGAATTAAGCTCTTTTATGCGTGTAGCCGCAGATTGTGTAAGCCACCGGCGCAAAGCCATGACGTCAACTCAAGCGTGTTAAAACCCATTCCAGCAAACGAATGGCGGCAACGACGGTGCCGACGGAACCTATCATCCACAAGGTTTGCCGATGGATGGCCT
>PGZD01000071.1:0-14673 GCA_002843155.1 Gammaproteobacteria bacterium HGW-Gammaproteobacteria-3 | reverse complement strand
GACGTCAATCTGGTGAATATCCTTGCGCAGGTTCACTTCGATTTCGCGCATTTCCTTTTGCAGCTTTGCTTCGACTTCCTTGATTTTTACCTCAACTTCTCTGATTTCCTTTTGCAGCCTCCCTTCGGTTTCCCTGATTTCCTTTTGCAGCCTCCCTTCGGTTTCCCTGATTTCCTTTTGCAGCCTCCCTTCGGCTTCCTTGATTTTTACCTCGACTTCCCTGATTTCCTTTTGCAGGCGCAACTCGGATTCACGCACATGACTTTGAGTGGCGACCTCTTTTAAATGAGGATAACGGTCTTCAAGCTGGCTGAAAGCTTCGGCGATAATTTTCGCCCGCGACTTGTCATCCGTCGCCTCGGAAAGCTGTTCGTATAAATGCAATGCCGCAGAACTCATAAGAAACCTTGGTAATTTTACACATTGATGGTAAACCAGAGCCTACTGCAAAACAAGCCCGGTACCGGTAAAATCCATTCACATCAATATCGAAAAGATCGTCCCCGGGAACTCCTCTCAGAAGCTTTGCTCTTCTTTCAGAACTTCAAGCAACTGTTTGGCTGGCAGATAACCCGGATAAATCGTACCTTTTTCAGTTACGATCATAGGCGTTCCGCGTGCCTCAAAGTCCATACCCAATTTCATATGAGCATCGACCGGATTGATGCAGGTTTTGGCTTCCGGTGTACTGCCTTTTTTGGCCGCTGTCAATGCCGCTTTCCGATCATCGGCGCACCACACCGAAACCGCTTTTTTATAGGAATCCGAACCTTTTCCGGCTCTTGGAAAAAACAGATATTGAATGGTAATGCCTTCAGCCATGTACTGGTCTATTTCCGAATGTAATTTACGGCAATACGCGCAATCGATGTCGGTAAAAACGGACACTTTGTATTGTTCGGTTTTCGGCGTGAACACAATCATATTGTTCACACCCACGCTGTCTATGGCATTTTTACGGACAGCGGCCATTTTCGCTTCGGTTAAATCCTTTTTGGCTTCGATATCGACTATGCGCCCCTGCACCAGATATTTACCGTCTTCGGACATATAAAAAAGCGTGCTGCCTATCACGACTTCATAAAGTCCTTTAATTTCGGAAGGCGCAATGGAGTCGAGTTTGACCGATGGCATTGATTTTTGTAAAGCCTGCTTTACGGCAGACTCATCGGCATAAACCGCGCTCACGCCAAAAGCCAATCCTGCAATAACGACTGATTTTAATAGTTGCTTCATACTCTGAATTTTTCCTTATTATTGATAACGTTTCTCTAGGACTTTGGTCCGCCGCTTTTGTTCATCATCAAAAGCAAAAACAAGCGATTTCGAGAACCTTACTGAAACAATCGCTCTATATCCAAAAACATCGCCAAAACCATCAAAGACACCAACAGAAAAATACCCACCTGCTGCAACAATATCTGAACTTTTTCGGAAACCGGACTGCCTTTGACCGCTTCAATGGCATAAAACAACAAGTGGCCGCCATCCAGGACAGGGATCGGTAATAAATTGAGCACACCCAGACTGATGCTGACTTTGGCCAGAAACGATAAAAATTCAACAAACCCCTGGTCGGCGGATAAACCGGCAAACTGCGCGATACTGATGGGACCGCTCAAGTTTTTGACTGAAGCTTGGCCAATGAGCATTTTAGCCATCATTTTCAGTGTGGCCGAACTGTAAAATAAGGTTCTGGAAAAAGCTTTGGTCAAAGCCGGCCAAAGTGCCAATGAATGAGTGACCTGCAAAGATTTCAGCAAGTCCTCCGGCACATCGACGCCCGCGCCAATTTTACCGAGGGTCTCGCCCTGTTCGAAAACTTTTTCCGGTGTGATCTCTAAATGCAACAATACACCTTGCCGTTCTACCGATAGCTTTATCAAAACACCGGCGTGAGTTTGCACATATTTGACCCATTGCATCCAGGTTTGAATTGCCTCGCCATCGGCGCTGACAATCAAATCACCGGTTTTAAGTCCGGCTTGCTCGGCTGCCTTGCCCGCCAACACTTTGCCGATGACCGGCTTGATGACCGGCACCCAGGGTCTGAGTCCAAGTTTTTCAAAAAGCTGTTCCGGTTCCGAGCGCAACTCTTTAGGAATGGTTAGAATGCGGGTAGCACTGATTTCATCGCGCGTCTTTACGCTGACATCGACACTGCCCTGGCCTTCCAGCGCCGATGAAAAAATCATCTCCATCGCTTCATTCCAGTTTGCCGTCGCCTGCTTGTTTACCGCAACAATTTCTTCTCCTTCCTCGAATTCTGCGGTCTCGGCCAATGTCCCTTGTGCTATCGGGCCGACTATCGGCCGCAATCCGGTTTCACCGATGAGTAACACAGCCCAGAACAGCAGGACTGCGAGCATCAGGTTAAAAAGGGGACCCGCCGCGACAATAGCGGCGCGCGCCGATAAGGATTGTCGATTGAAAGCATGCGCCAAGTCTTTTGAACTGACCTCACCTTCCCTCTCGTCAACCATTTTGACATAACCGCCCAAGGGTATCGCGGACAGCACATACTCCGTACTGTCCGGTGTTTTCCGATAAGAGCCGATGACCCTGCCAAAGCCAACCGAAAATCTGAGCACCTTGACACCGACTTTGCGCGCTACCCAAAAATGGCCGAATTCATGGAACGACACCAATACGCCAATCGCTATGATGAAATAAAACAGGGTATGCATCGGGTTATGCCTACGTCAGTGTTTCGATCACTTGTCGCGCGATCGTGCGGGCTTGTTGATCCACAGCCAGAACAATCTCCAGCGTATCCGCTTTTTTTGCTTCAAAGTGACTCATACTGCGTTCGATGATGACAGCGATATCAGTATAGCGAACCTGTTCGTTCAAAAAGGCTTCCACCGCGATTTCATTGGCTGCATTCAGTACCGTGGGCATAACGCCGCCGGCATCGATCGCCTCTATCGCAAGCCTGAGGCAGGGGAAGCGATCGAGGTCGGGTTGCTCGAAATCCATGTGTTTGACTTCGAAAATATCCAAAGGCGCCGCTCCCGAATCGAAACGTTCCGGCCAGGCCAGGGCATGTGCAATAGGGATACGCATATCGGGATTACCCATTTGTGCCAGCACGCTGCCATCGACATAATCAACCATCGAATGGATCACACTTTGCGGATGAATCACCACTTGAATTTGATCGGGCGACATATTGAACAACAAACAGGCTTCTATCAGCTCCAGCCCTTTATTCATCATGGTAGCCGAATCCACCGATATTTTGCGTCCCATATCCCAATTGGGATGGGCCACGGCCTGATCCGGCGTCACTGTTGCCAATTCCTCGATCGGTTTGGTACGAAAAGGGCCGCCCGATGCCGTCAATAATATCCGGCGTGCTTCCAGGGCTTTGACGCCCGCGCTATAACCGGCGGGCATACATTGGAATATCGCGTTATGTTCGCTGTCGATGGGCAAAAGATGCGCGCCGGATTCGGCGACAGCCTGCATGAAAATGGCGCCGGACATCACCAAAGCTTCTTTGTTGGCCAGCAATACGGTCTTGCCCGCTTTTGCCGCCGCCAGCGTGGGCAACAACCCCGCAGCGCCGACAATGGCCGCCATCACTGAATCGACCTGCGCCAATGTCGCGACTTGCGCCAGCGCTTTTGCACCGGACAGCACGTTGATATCGGCAACCGGCGACGTTTTTATTCTGTCTCTGAACGCGTTTGCTTTTTGCTCATCAACTATAACGACATATTCGGGATGATGCGCCAAACATTGCGTGTACAAAAGCTCGACATTATTGTTAGCCGTCAATGCCACCACTTTATAGTGCTCACTATGCCGCGCGATGACATCGAGGGTGCTGACACCGATCGATCCGGTCGCACCCAATATGCAAATGCCTTTCATCAGAACTGTCCTCGAATCAAAAGGATGCCGGCATAAAACAATGGAGTGGCGGCAATCAAACTATCGATTCTGTCCAGCAAACCACCGTGACCGGGTAAAATCGAGCCGCTGTCTTTAACCCCTTGCTGGCGTTTGACCATGCTGAAAAACAAATCGCCATAAACCGAAATCAAAACCGTCAACACCGATAGCAGCAAAAAATCCGCGCCGATCAGAAAAGGATAAGAAAATATCATACTCAAGACAATGGCGCACAAGGCGCCGCTCGTCAAGGCGCCATAAAACCCCGCGACCGTTTTACCCGGACTGATGGTCGGCGACAAGGGTGTTGCGCCAAATTTTTTGCCGACAAAATAAGCCGCGATATCGGCGCCCCATATCAGGAGCAGAAAATATAAAGTCATGTCAGCGCCGTAAAAAGTCCGTATCCGGGATAAAAACATCCAGGCAGCCAATAATACAAACCAGCCGATCAATGCCTTGTAACAGATTTTAAGTTTCAACCCGAGTAAAGCATCGGCGGCATTTTTAAGCAAAAACATAATGAACAGCCAGAATAAAACCGGCGGAATCACCAGCCATTCCAGAATGCCTGAATAAGACCTGATTTCAGGATAATCGGTCACTTGCGCCAGCAACTCTAAAATATGAGTCCAGAAATAAATACCCAGCATCGGCAGGATCAATAAAATAAGAAACAGCGCCCGAGTAGCAGATTTTTCAAGGCCGATCAACCGAGCCCATTCCCAGGCCGCAACAACCATGACCAGTCCAATCAGCAGGGTAAAATAAGGAACCGGCAGCCGATAAACCGCCAGCACCATCAAAGGGGCTAATACAATAGCCGTTATAATACGCTGTAGTAACATGTTGTAATTATTATATAAAAATTAAAGTTGAAGAATGGCTGCGTTATTCCTGACTTGTTCGCCGGTATGGCCGAATCGCCTTTGCCGACTTTTGAAACTGTCAATCGCCGCGACCATTTCTTCCCTGTCAAAGTCGGGCCATAATTTGGGTGTAAAATAAAGTTCCGTATAAGCTAACTGCCATAACAAAAAATTACTGACCCGTTGCTCGCCTCCGGTTCTGATGAACAAGTCCGGTTCCGGCAAGCCAGCCGTGGACAAATGCGCATCGATAAGTTTTTCATCGACGGCTTGACTTTCCAGCTCGCCTTTGTTGATTTTTGCATTGATGGCACGAAAAGCCTGAGCCATATCCCAGCGCCCTCCATAGTTAGCCGCCACAACCAGGGTCAAACCGGTGTTGTGTTGAGTTTGCGCCTCCGCCGCCGCAATTTTACCCTGCAACAGCTCGGAAAAAGCCGTTCTGTCTCCGATAAAGCGCACACGGATACCATTGCGATCAAGCTTATCGACTTCATTTTGCAAGGTGGAGATAAAAAGGTTCATCAACAGCGAGACTTCATCTTCGGGCCTGCGCCAATTTTCACTACTGAACGCGAACAGCGTCAGCACTTCAATTTTTTCCCGCGCACAAAACTCGACTATGGCTCTGACCGCCTTGACACCGGCCTGATGCCCCATTGCTCTGGGCATGAATCTGCGTTGCGCCCAACGCCCGTTACCATCCATGATAATGGCGATATGACGGGGGTTATTTTCAGATTCCGGGCAACGAGTGACTTCAGCAGACATTGGAGGTCTCTCCTAAATAGCCAATAAATCGACTTCTTTGACTTCCAGATGCTTGTCTATTTCTTTAACGTATTGATCGGTTATTTTCTGAATTTTTTCCTCGCCGGCACGCGCTTCATCTTCGGAAATCATTTTTTCTTTCAGTGCTTCCTTGATTTCAGAATTAGCGTCACGACGAATATTTCTGATAGCGATACGGCCATTTTCCGCTTCATGCCGAACCACTTTAATCAGATCGCGGCGCCGCTCTTCCGTCAAAGGCGGCAAAGGTAAGCGAATAACGCTACCATTGGTCGATGGATTCAAACCCAAATCCGAAGCCATGATGGCTTTTTCTATCGCTTGCACCATGGTGCGTTCCCAGGGAGTAACCACCAGTGTGCGGGCATCTTCCACCGAAACATTGGCCACCTGCGACAAGGGACTATCCACGCCATAGTAGGATACGGTAATCTGGTCCAGCAGACTCGGATGCGCCCGACCGGTTCTTATTTTGGAGAATTCATGTAACAACGCTTCCACGCTTTTGCTCATGCGTTTGCCAGCGTTTTGTTGAATATCATTTATCATGCTTTGTTTTTCCTCGTTCAACGCTCTATAAGTGAGCCAATATCTTCGCCCTGCATAAGCCTCATGATGGCGCCTTGCTCAAAAATATTCATCACCCGTATGGGCAGGTTATTATCCCGGCACAGCACCAAAGCAGTGGTATCCATGACATTGAGGCGCTGATCCAGCGCCTCATCGTAAGTCAGCCGCGCATAAAACAAGGCGTCTTTCACTTTTTCGGGATCGGCGGAATAAACGCCCTTGACTTTAGTGGCCTTGATCATCAACTGAGCATTGATCTCAATCGCCCTCAAACTGGCCGCCGAATCAGTGGTGAAAAATGGATTGCCGGTACCCGCCGCAAAAATGACCACACGGCCTTTTTCAAGATGCCGCACTGCCCGGCGTCGAATAAAATCCTCGCACACCTGATTGATTTTCAAGGCGGACATCACCCTGACCTGAAGCCCGAAGAACTCCAGGGCATCCTGCATGGCCAAAGCATTGATAACGGTTGCCAGCATACCCATCTGATCGCCTGTGACCCGGTCCAATCCTTCTTGAGCTTTCTGCGCACCGCGCAAAATATTACCGCCACCGATAACCAGACCGATCTGTATGCCGACATCGCACAATTCTTTGATCTCATAAGCCAAACGCTTGACAATATCAGCATCGATACTGCCTCCCGTCTCGCCCATCAAAGCTTCACCGCTTAATTTGAGTAAAATTCGCTGGCAGATAAATTTTGTCATGGTTCAGTGTAATTTAGGTTAATTAATGGGCTAATAAATAAGAAAACATATAACTGTTCAATTTACTTAGCAGCGTAAAAAGTGTATGCACATAGCTTTCCACCCCACAAAATAAAGATATAGCGGCATCAGGATTAAACACTGAATAGTTACGAGTACAACAGACCAATCAAAGGCAGGGCAGACAAAGCCGCCCCGCTATAACTCGGTTTTTTGTAGAAAATATCGCATTGCGCAAAAAACCGGGTAGTAATTTAACTTATGCACCCCTGACTTGCGCCATAACCTCATCGGCAAAGTTTTCTTCTTTTTTCTCGATACCTTCGCCCACTTCCAGGCGAACAAAGCGCAGCACTGAATTGCCTTTGGATGCAACCAGCTTGCCGACACTGATTTTATCGTCCTTGACGAAAGGCTGACCCAACAAAGTCACTTCGGCAAGAAATTTCTGAATTCGCCCGCTAATCATTTTTTCAACAATCTCTGCGGGTTTTCCGCTTTCGAGTGCTTGCGCCGAGAAAATCTCCTTTTCCTTGGCAATGGCCTCCTGTGAAACCTGCTCTTCGGAAACGCAACTGGGATTAATCGCGGCAACATGCATGGCAATATCTTTGCCCAATTCATCATCAGCTTTGGCCAATTCCACCAAAACGCCGATTTTGCTGCCGTGCAAATAACAGGCAACGCCACCTTCCGCGTTATATTTTTCAAAGCGTCTGATCGCGATATTCTCGCCGAGTTTCACTATCAACTCACGACGAACGTCATCTACCGTTTTTCCATTCGCCAGGGTCATGGCCAATAATTGCTCCGGCGATTCAACATCGTTATTCAATAACGCATCGGTTACGCTATTGACAAAATTGACGAAATCATCGCCCTTGGCCACAAAATCCGTTTCGCAGTTAATATCGACAATCGCCGCTTTTTTGCCATCGTCGCTCACTTTAGCGCCAATTACGCCTTCAGCGGCAGTCCGACCGGCTTTTTTGTCGGCTTTCGCCAAGCCCGCTTTACGCATATTCTCGATAGCCGTTTCCAGATCGCCATTGGCTTCAACCAATGCTTTTTTGCACTCCATCATGCCGGAACCGGTTCTTTCGCGCAGTTCCTTAACCATTACCGCTGTGATACTCATGTTTTCATTTTCCTCAAAATGCTTAACTATAAAAACGCCTCCCGATAGGAGGCGTTTTGGGGGAAACGTTTACAATACCGCCGTTACTCTTCGATATTGGCTTCAACGTCAGTCTCTTCAACAAACTCATCCGCTTGCGCCGACATGCCGAGCACTGCGGATTTTGCTTCGAGTACCGCCGCCGATACGCTTTGGCAATAAAGTTTCACCGCGCGAATAGAGTCATCATTACCGGGAATCACATAATCAACCTGATCGGGTGAATTATTGGAATCGACGATACCGACCACGGGAATACCCAACTTTACCGCTTCACTGATGGCATTTTTTTCGTAACCGACATCGAGAACGAACAGTACGGAAGGTACGCCTTTCATATCCTTGATGCCGCCCAGGCTGCGCTCGAGCTTCTCCAGCTCACGCTCCATGCCTAACGCTTCCTTTTTACTGAAGCGGTGGTAAAGGGTACCGTCAGCTTTCATCGCTTCCAGTTCTTTCAGGCGGTTGATCGATTTCTTGATGGTTTTGAAATTGGTCAACATGCCGCCCAGCCAACGGTGATCGACATAAGGCATGCCGCAGCGTTTGGCTTCTTCGGCGACCGCTTTGCGTGCTGATTTTTTTGTACCGACAAACAGAATGCTACCTTTGTTTGCCGCCGTCTGGCCCAGATAATTGATTGCATCGTTAAATAACGGAAGCGTTTTTTCCAGATTGATGATATGAATCTTGTTACGGGCGCCGAACAAATAACCGGCCATTTTGGGGTTCCAGTAACGGGTCTGGTGTCCGAAATGAACACCCGCTTCCAACATTTGACGCATTGACACTGCTGCCATTTATTTCTCCTGAAGATAATGCGAAACTTATGTTTCGCTTTGGGTTACGCCTCCACCTACCCCTCTTGGAAACCGGCTTTTGATAACTTAAAAGCCAGCACCCTACCAAGCGTGTCGATAAGTGTGAGTATTTAGTTTAAAAGTGAACTTGGCTTTATACCATATCCGTTATTACCCGACAATCAAAAAATCTGTTAAACTCTTTTTATAGCCAATCATTACCATTTACGACTCCGATTTGGCCGACAAAACCCGTTTTCGCCACGATTCATAACATTACCCAATACCGAGATACAACAACCTTTTTGCATTTATTTATGAGCATAATCCTAAAAACGCCCAGCGAAATCGAAAAAATGCGTATCGCAGGCAAACTGGCCGCACAAGTTCTGGAAATGATAGAGCCTTATGTCGTTCCCGGGGTCAGCACCGAAACGCTGGATCAAATCTGCCATGACTATATAGTTGATGTGCAGCAAGCGATTCCGGCGCCGCTCAATTATCGCGGTTTCCCGAAATCGATCTGCACTTCGGTCAATCAACAGGTCTGCCACGGCATTCCCGGCGTCAAAAAACTCAAAAGCGGTGATATTGTCAACATTGACATCACCGTAATCAAAGATGACTATCACGGCGACACCAGTAAAATGTTTTGTGTCGGCACGGTCGCGCCCCATGCAAAACGCCTGATTCAAATCACTCAGGAAGCACTCTACCTGGGTATCGAACAAATCAAATCAGGCGCGACTTTAGGCGACATCGGCCACGCCATCCAGAGATTTGCCGAAACCAATCGCTATTCAGTCGTGCGTGAATTTTGCGGCCATGGTATCGGTAAAAATTTCCACGAAGAACCTCAAGTGCTGCATTACGGGAAACCCGGTGACGGCATAGCGCTGGAAGCGGGCATGATTATCACCATAGAGCCGATGATCAATGCCGGTAAACGTCATGTCAAAGTTCTGAGCGATGGCTGGACCGCTGTCACCAAAGACCGCAGCCTCTCGGCCCAATGGGAACATACCATTCTGGTCACCGAGCACGGTCATGAAGTCTTGACCTTGCGGCAAGAAGAATTATGACAATAATTCCGCTCGGCCCTGACCTGTTCGCGCATAAAGATTATATCAGCGTCTTCAAACAGTTGATTCAAGACAAAAACGCCGAACTCAAAAAAACTTATCAGCCGCAGCAGAGTGTCGCCCACTTACTGGTCGATAAAGCCGAATTCATCGATAGCCTACTGGCTTGCGGCTGGCAACATTATCTTGGCGAATTCAATTTAAAATCGGCTTTGATTGCAGTGGGCGGCTACGGCAGAAAAGAGCTGTTTCCACATTCCGATATCGATATTCTCATCCTGCTGGAGGCATCAGCCGATGCCGGACTGAAACCTTTTTTATCCGGTTTTTGCACTTTTCTCTGGGATATCGGCTTAAAACCCGGCTTGAGTGTCCGCACCTTGAACGAGTGCATCCAGGCCGCCATCGACGACCAGACCATCATGACCGGTCTTCTGGAAACCCGGCTCATTGTCGGCAACGCGCGGTTGCACGAACAAGTTCTGGCGCCGATCAACGCCGATGAAATCTGGCCTTCGGAACAGTTTTTCAAAGCCAAAATGCAAGAACAGGAACAGCGCTACAGCAAATACCACGACACCGCCTACAACCTTGAGCCCAATATCAAAGAAGGCCCCGGCGGTTTGCGTGATATGCAGATCATCGCCTGGGTGTTTAAACGCCACTACCATTCATCGACACTCAAGGAGCTGATTAAATACGATTTTTTACCCGCATCCGAATACGCCGAATTAATCACCGCGCGCGACATACTCTGGCGCATTCGCTATGGCCTGCACCTGCTTACCGGGCGCTGCGAAGACCGCCTTCTGTTCGACTGCCAGCGTGAATTATCCGAACAGTTCGGATTTAAAAGCCCGGATATCAATGAAGGCGTGGAAAGATTCATGCGGTTTTATTACAAAACCGTCGTCGGCCTGGAACGTTTGAACGAAATGCTGCTGCAATTGTTCCATGAACGCTTTATCATACGCGACAGCAAACACCAGCATATCTACACCAAAGCTTCAAAACTGAAAGTGATCAATGGCTACCTGGAAGCCGAAGATGAAAACTTTTTTCAACACAACCCGCTGGCACTGCTGGAAATATTTCTGATTCTACAGCAAAACCCGTCGCTCAAAGGTATCAGGGCCAGCACCATTCGCCTGATCCGCAAAAGTTTGTATTTAATCGACGAAAATTTCAGAACCAATAAAAACGCCAACCATTTGTTCATTGAAATCCTGCGTCAACCGCGAGGCATCACCCATGAACTGCGCAGCATGAACCGTTACGGCGTACTGGCCGCCTATCTACCGGCTTTTGCCCATATTGTCGCGCGCATGCAATACGACTTGTTCCATATTTATACCGTGGACGAACACACTCTGTTCGTGATCCGGAACTTACGCCGCTTCTCACTTGAAAAACATATTGATGAACTGCCTTTCTGCAACGATATTTTTTTGCAAATCGCAAAACCCGAACTGCTTTATATCGCCGCGCTGTTTCATGACATTGCCAAAGGTAAAGGCGGCGATCATTCGCTTGTCGGCGAACAAATCACGCTGGAATTTTGCCAACAACACGACCTGTCCAAACACGACACTAAACTGGTTGCCTGGCTGGTACGCAATCATCTGGTCATGTCCATGACGGCACAGCGCAAAGACATTGGCGACCCTGACATCATCCATGAATTCGCCCTGAAAGCAGGCAGCATCGAATATCTCAACCACCTGTATCTGCTTACCGTCGCCGACATACGCGCAACCAACCCTGATCTCTGGAATTCCTGGAAAGACGCGCTGCTCAAAGAACTTTACAACGTGACTTACAGCGCCTTGCATCGCGGCCTTAAAAACCCTATCAACCTGAGCGACCGACTGGCAGAAAACAAAAGCGAAGCCCGGGAAGAACTGCTCAAGTTAGGCGTATCGGAAACAAGCCTGCAAAAATCCTGGCGGCACGTCAGCGATGATTATTTCCTGCGCTATTCCGCCGATGAAATCGCCTGGCACACACTGGCCATTGCATCCTGTAGCGAACACGAACTGCCGTTGGTGTTGCTGAGGCCTCAAACTCAGCGCGGCAGTGCCGAAATTTTCGTCTATACCCATAACGAAAATTACATCTTCACCCTCAGCACCGAAACGCTCGATCAACTGGGCCTGACCATTCTGGACGCCCGAATCATTACCACGGACGACCATTATGTGCTGAACAGTTTTCAGATTCTCGAACAATCGGGCGACCCGATCATAGATTTACACCGGGAATTGCACATCTGCTCGACGCTGCGCAAGAACCTGAAAGAACACAAAATCGAAAAACACCACAACATCCACCGTCAATCCCGGCAAGCCCGGCATTTTCCCATAGCCACCCGCATCGGGTTTCATGACGACCCGCAGCACCGTTTTACCGTAATGGAATTGATTACCACCGATCACGCCGGTTTACTGTCCAAAATCGGACAAGTCTTTAACGACCATGATATCCATCTTTTCGACGCCAAAATCTCAACCATAGGAAGTCGTGCGGAAGACATGTTTTATATTACCGGCAGTGACGCAAAACCGATTCAAGACCCCTACGTTTTACACAGTATTGAAGCGTCGATTCAGAAAAGCCTGCAATAGTCACAGGCGGGAGAACAAAGCTCTGCCGCCGCTTACATCACAACGGCATCGGGCGCCAGCCTGGTTTCTATGAAGCGGATCAGGTTTTTATAACCATCACCCTCGATAGCCTTATAACGCATACCGATTTCACAGCGGTCGCTGGCAACCCGCCTTGAAAAAGCGATATGGCAGCGCGCCTTGACCGGCAGCGACTCATCGCTGGCTACCGGCAAATCCAGGTGCACCTCCAACTCCACAGGATGGCCATTACGGATATAACAGCCGCCAGGCGTCACCATATTGCGCTGAAGGGTACTGCACTGAAATGAAAAACCGTCGTTCGATGTTGCGATAGCGACAACTTTCAGGCGCATGCCTTCTTCATTGGTCACCACAACCGGCAAGCGTGTTGCAACACGCGGATAAATTTTTTTATTCATAGCTTTGTCTTCACGTTAAGTTCACCCCTTAAAACTGTAGCTCAAAAAAATATTTTTGCCAAATTAAATATAGAGTTAAAGAATTAAGATAACTTTAAGAATTAACTCATTAAACATTTACAAAACCCTCAACCAGCTCTGGTCAGAAATCCCCAATCCGGCCATTAAAAAGTGAAAAGATCAACTAAAACAGGCACCTACCCAACCACACTCATCAAGAATAGAAAATCTATACTCATCGTAGATCAAAATTCGGCACCGGGGTGCCCGTTAAAGGCCGCCGTGAATACGTCCATGTAGGCTCTGTGCCAGCATCCATGCTGGCAAAGCCTTTGCCGAACACCCCGGCGCCTCCTTAAAACGGTGCCGAAATGTGAAGTGCGAAAGGTATATATAAAATTATAGGCTAAGATTAAAACCGAAACGTACCGAATCATAACTATCGCAAAAATATTCACCATCAGAACCGAGTCCGATATTGTCCATCAGCCTAGCCACGGGGGCAGATTCGTTAAAAAGATCGCGCGATTATTTTGTCACAGAGGAAAAAAGATGGATCAACTGACGGATTTAAAAGCCATCCTGCACTCGAAACGGGCCAACATTTATTACCTGGAAAAATGCCGGGTAATGCAAAAAGACGGCCGTGTTCTGTATCTGACCGAAGCCAAGGACGAAAACCATTACTGGAACATCCCGATTGCCAACACCACCATCATCCTGCTCGGCACCGGCACCTCGATTACCCAGGCGGCAATGCGCATGCTGGCCAGCGCCGGTGTCTTGGCTGGGTTTTGCGGCGGTGGCGGCACGCCTTTGTTCACAGGCAATGAAATTGAATGGCTGACCCCGCAAAGCGAATACCGACCTGCCGAATACGTGCAAGGCTGGCTGAAATTCTGGTTCGACGACGCCCGGCGATTGGCCGTTGCCAAAACCTTTCAACAGACCCGCATCAACTACATCCAACAAATCTGGCAAAAAGACCGCGAACTCAAAGCCGAAAATATTTTCATTGATGATAACGGTATCGCCAATGCCCTGGAAAATTACCGCAACGGCATAGACAGCGCTGAAAAACCCAGCGACCTGCTGCAACGTGAAGCGCTGATGACCAAACAACTGTATCGCCATGCCGCCAAAGCCACCCAGCAAAACGGCTTCACCCGCGACCACCAAGCCACCGATTTAGCCAACGGCTTTTTGAATCACGGCAACTACCTGGCCTACGGCCTGGCCGCCACCACGCTTTGGGTGCTGGGCATTCCGCACGGCTTCGCTGTCATGCACGGCAAAACCCGGCGCGGCGCCTTAGTGTTCGATGTCGCCGATTTGATCAAAGACGCCATCGTCCTGCCTTGGGCCTTTATCAGCGCCAAAGAAAAAGCTACCAAACAGGAATTTCGCCAGCAAATTCTGCAAAAGTTTACCGAACATAAGGCCTTGGATTTTAGCCCATCTTCGTGACTCCAGTCTCTCTAAGTTATTGATTTTTCGTTGTTGGGGGATTTCATTCCAAAAAACTCCTTTAAAATCAGTGGTATTTTTTGACTTTGCGCTGTAGTGCCATCTATTTAGGACGGTATCTTGATTTTTTCTGCGGCATTGCCAGCGCTGACAACCTCGCCTGGTTAACCGAGCGCGGCTATCTTTACCTGGTGGTCAGCCGGGAACGCGACGTACAAGATCCCTTAAGACCAGGATAATGCCGTCCTGGTTCGGGA
>PGZD01000125.1 GCA_002843155.1 Gammaproteobacteria bacterium HGW-Gammaproteobacteria-3 | reverse complement strand
CGTGAACAGCAAAAAATCTGTAGTGCCAACCGACAGTAGTTAAAATTTTTAACTGATTGAAATGGCGGGGAACTTCGTTATTAGGTGACGAAGTTGGGTCAGAACGGTCAAGTAGTTTATGCAGTCGTTTCGTTTGGAGGGATTATGGGTATGGGGGACAAGCTATTTGCCATTCCATGGCGAGCGTTGCAATGGGTTATCGGTAAGGATTATTATGTTCTCAGTGTCAGTAAAGATACCTTAACCATGGCGCCTGGCTTCGATGAGAAACACTGGCCTGATAGCTCAGACCAATGGGATTTGCAGCGCGAAGGGCTGAATCAGTTTTATGGGGTAAGCCCTTAGCTGCAATCGAAGGCGGCATAAAAATGCATAGCTCCCGCGAAGTTTATGCCTAGCCTAAAATTTTCAAAGCATCCGGAACTCGGTTGCTTCGATTGAACAATAAGCGGTTCTGATAAACTTCAAGGATAATTAAATAGCTTTCGCCAACCCAGCAACGTTCGCTAGCGCACTTGCGCGACGGCCTGATCGCAATAGTGTCGAGCATTGGTTATTTATTGGTAAAAATATTGATCGGTCGTTGATTGAGCGACAGCACATATCGGCGCCGAGTGGAATGAGGAAGCACCAGCATGAACCAAAAATGGGACGGCATAGAACGTCGACAGTCGTTGAGGGCGCAGGCGGAAGCCCTGGTTGCCAGTTTATCCCCGCAAGGGTCATCCGCCAAACCTACCGAAGTACTATTGCACGAACTCCTGGTACACAAAGTCGAATTGGAAATGCAGAATGAAGAATTGCGAACAACCCATGCCGCATTGGCGGAAGCGCTGGAATGCTATACTGATCTGTATGAATTCGCTCCAGCCGGTTACGTCACCATCGATCCGGACGACAAGATTCGGGAAATCAACCTGGCCGGAACTACCTTACTGGGCGCCGATCGCGGCCAGTTGATCCATAGCCGCTTCTCAAGGCTCATTGCGCCTCGGGATAGCGACGACTGGTATCGCTTGTTTCGAGAGATGATGACGCCTACCGCCGAAGATAAGCATTCATTCTACATACATATGCTGCGTGCCGATGGAACGATGTTTTATGCACATCTCAATTGCTTGCGCAGGGAACTAGCGGAGTCGCGGCCTATGCTGCGGGTGGCTTTGACCGATGCCAGCCAAACCGGGCTTGCCGAGCAGGGATAGTCTGTACTCTGATTTCGTTTATTGCTCTTATAGCTTTTGTAACCCCGTAACAGCCAAAAAAACCGCGGCAACTACGAGAATTGCTGCGGCGAGCGGCCTCTGGGGCCGCTACGACTGCCTGACAAGCGAGTTATTGCAAATGTATTTTGGCAAACCGAGTCGAAGCCATTTATGTTCAGCATACCCAACTTTGGCAAAGCCCGTCCGCTCGGTATCGCACATAAGATGATTTCCAGCGATTTTACAATAGAGGCGCTGGGTACACCCGGTGGCCGGCAATCCTTGCGAACCAAAGCAATAGTTAAGGTGTGAGCGTCAAATTGAATACCTACTGGCTATGTGTTATATGCTGGACCAGATTCTTAAAACTCTCATCATTTCGCTGGTAACTCGTCATTCAATTTGCGTCGTTTTGTTGTTTAACCCGATTACTAACCCTTTTATGACCGACCTGAATAATGTCCTCCAAAACCAATTATTACGCGCACTGCCCGCCGAGGCATCCGAATTGCTGCTCCCGCATCTTGAACCGGTTGACATGAGACTTGGCGAAGTCATTTACGAATCGGGCGGCGAATTGTGTTACGTCTATTTCCCAATCACCTGCATCGTCTCGCTGTTGTATGTGATGGAAAACGGTTCGTCCGCGGAAATCGCGGTGGTCGGCAACGATGGCATTGTCGGTGTGGCGCTGTTCATGGGCGGCGGCAGTATGCCCAATCGGGCTGTGGTGCAAAGCGCCGGGCGGGCGTATCGCTTGCGCGGCCACCTCCTCATGCAGGCATTCAATCAGCACGGCGCGATACATCATCTGCTGCTGCGTTATACCCAGGCCTTGATTACCCAAATGGCGCAGACCGCCGTCTGCAATCGGCATCATTCCATCGATCAACAGCTATGCCGCTGGTTGTTGCTTAGTCTGGATCGATTGTCTACCAGCGAATTGATCATGACCCAGGAATTAATCGCCAATATGCTGGGCGTGCGCCGGGAAGGCGTCACGGAGGCTGCCGGCAAACTGCAACAAGCCGGTTTGATTCATTACAGTCGGGGTAAGATCCTGGTCCATTGTCCTCGACTCCAAATCGCGTGATGACATTCCACATTTACTGCGTGGACTGCAACATCTCTATACCGAGGTTAGCTTGCGTCAGCGGGTATTTG
>PGZD01000124.1 GCA_002843155.1 Gammaproteobacteria bacterium HGW-Gammaproteobacteria-3 | reverse complement strand
AACAGCAAAAAATCTGTAGTGCCAACCGACAGTAGTTAAAATTTTTAACTGATTGAAATGGCGGGGAACTTCGTTATTAGGTGACGAAGTTGGGGTAAGCGCATCCCTACAAAAATAAACGTATAGCTACATCAGGATTAAACACTGAATAGTTGCGGGAAATTTTTATGAAAACGGCGGTTCAAGTTTTTTGTGACAGGGCTTTTAAGGAATGCGCAGGAATATGCCGAACCCGTTGCTTATTTTGTTATCGGGTCGGCTTGCTTTGACCGGCGCTGTCATAATCAAGATCTTGGCCAAGCACTGTTTGCGCGATGCATAAAAAACTGTTACGACTTTATCCCCAACCCGGTAAAAATTGTGCCATTACCGGCCTGTATCTTGCCCATCAAGTATATAAACTGGGTAACACCGAATCATCCTTTGTTTACGCCAACTTCCTGTCCAGTCTGGACGGACGCATTGCATTGGAAGATATTTCTCATGGCACAACTTACATCCCCAAGCAGTTAACGACAGCCTCCGATTTCCGGTTATTCATGGAGTTGCTTACGCAGGCAGACTGCCTTATCACGCATGGGGGGTATATGCGGGCGCTGAGTAAAGATCACTTGGGCAATATATTACAAATCAGGGATAAAGAGCTTATCGAATGGCGTCGTAATAAAGGGTTAAACGCTCAGCCTGCCGTGGTCATTGCCAGCGCCAGTCTGAACTTTCCCATGCACAACAGTCTCCAAAAATATGCGCAAACAGTTTATATTGCCACCGGCAGAAATGCGGATCCGGATCGCTTGCGCTACTGGCAGGATTTGAATTACCCCATCCTGATTACAGGCGAAGATCGAATGGTTCAGGGCGCACCATTGATCCATAAACTGCATGGGCTGGGTTACCAAAGTATTTACCTGATCGCTGGACCACAAATGCTGGGCACAATGATCCGGGAAAATCAATTATCAAGGTTATACCTGACCATTACTCACCAGTTACTGGGCGGCAAGGACTTTCGGACTTTACTCACCGACTCCATACTGGGAGGGTCAGGAAATCTGATACTAAAATCAATGTATTACGACCCATACTCGCCAACCGGATCCGGTCAGTTTTTCATGCAATTCAGCTTGGGACCGATCCGATAACATCGAACCCGGGGCGGCAACTTGAATTTAATCTTGAAGCAGTAAATGAAACAAGGGGGGCTGTACAACTTGCGGCTATAGACTGGATATCTGATTTTGAGCGAGTCTCAAACATTAAAATTTCAATCATTGAACCGATTACAGATCATGAAAACTCTTACTGTTGCTGATATTCAGAAACTGATACAGATCATTGGCCTGCAAAATTTTTTTAAGCATGTCATTACGGCGTTGGAAGAAGATTTCAGCCACTGGAATGAATTTATATTATCGCCACGTCATGCAACTCTTTATCCTCAGGGTGTTATTGAGTTGATGCCCATTGCAGGCCAACAGCTCTATGCTTTTAAATATGTTAATGGCCATCCGGGCAATCCGCTTCAAGACAAACTTACCGTTGTAGCCATAGGCCTTTTAAGCCATGCCGGTAGCGGTTATCCGCTTATGATCAGTGAAATGACCTTATTGACTGCATTGAGAACTGCGGCAACGGGTGTATTGGCGGCTAAATATCTCGCTCGCGCAGAAGCCAAGTCATTGGCTATTATTGGTACTGGAGCCCAGGCGGAATTTCAAGTATTGGCATTTGCCGGTTTTTTTAAACTGGAAGAAGTACGTTTTTTTGATATCGACCCGGAGGCTATGGACAAGTTTTCTCGAAATATGTCCGGGCAAGCATTTACGATAATTCCTTGCAGCAGTATTATCGAGACTGTGCTTAATGCCGATATTGTGATAACGGCAACCGCTGCCAAAAAGCGCCAATCCTTGTTTGAATTTGAAGATATTTCACCGGGTACGCATATTCATGCGATGGGGGGCGATTGTCCGGGTAAAACCGAACTATCTGCACAATTCCTGAATCACGCCAAACTGGTGGTCGAATATAAACCGCAAAGTCTGGTAGAAGGGGAAGTCCAGCAATGTGGAGCCGATCTTATCTATGCCGAATTGTGGGAACTGGCCAGCAAGACTAAACCCGGCAGACAGAATAATGACGAAATTACGTTCTTTGATTCAGTGGGTTTTGCGTTGGAAGATTATTCCATACTTCGGGTTGTCTATGAATTGGCAAAAGACTATCAATTGGGAACAGAGTTGCCCTTGATCCCCGAACTCACTGATCCTAAAAATTTATTTGGCCTTCTGAATTCTAACCTAACTTCGTCACAAAAACCCCTCTAAGTCATTGATATTCAGTTTTTTGGTGATATTTCGCAAAAAAAGATGTTTAAAATCAATGGCTCTTTTTT
>PGZD01000070.1 GCA_002843155.1 Gammaproteobacteria bacterium HGW-Gammaproteobacteria-3 | reverse complement strand
GGTCAGCGCCGCCGTCAAGGTGGTTTTGCCATGATCGACATGGCCAATGGTGCCTACGTTGACGTGCGGTTTTTTACGTTCGAATTTTTCTTTGGACATGAGTCAATACCTTTACTTTTATTCAATTTATGAAACTTTTTTTATGATTGCTTCTGCAATATTTGCAGGTGCTTCTGCGTATTTTTCAAATTGCATACTGTATGTTGCACGCCCTTGTGTTGCAGAACGCAAATCAGTCGCATAACCAAACATTTCTGCCAACGGCACTTCACAACTTATAATTTTACCGGCGGGCGTATCATCCATTCCATGAATCACCCCCCGACGTCGGTTGACATCGCCTACGACATCGCCCATATAATCTTCCGGCGTCACCACTTCAACTTTCATGATAGGTTCCAAAAGCACCGGACCGGCTTTTTTCGCACCTTCCTTGAAACCCATGGACCCGGCAATCTTGAAAGCCATTTCATTCGAGTCCACGTCATGATAGGAACCGTCATAAAGACTGACCTTCACATCGACGACCGGGAAGCCTGCAATAACACCATTTTGCAATTGCTCCTGAATGCCTTTGTCAACTGCGGGAATATATTCCCTCGGAACCACCCCACCGACAACTTCGTTAACAAACTCATAGCCTGCTCCAGGCTCTTTGGGCTCAATCCGTAACCATACATGACCGTACTGACCACGTCCGCCTGACTGCCTGACGAACTTGCCTTCCTGCTCGACGGTTTTACGAATGGTTTCCCGGTAGGCGACCTGTGGCGCCCCGACATTCGCTTCCACGCTAAACTCACGCTTCATTCTGTCGACAATAATTTCCAGATGCAATTCGCCCATCCCGGAAATAATAGTTTGCCCGGATTCAGGGTCGGTATGCACCCGAAAAGAAGGGTCTTCTTGAGCCAATTTAGCCAAGGCCAGCCCCATTTTTTCCTGATCGGCTTTGGTTCTCGGCTCTACCGCAACGGAAATAACAGGTTCAGGAAATTCCATGCGTTCCAGAACGATGACAGAATCCATATCGCAGAGCGTATCTCCGGTAACGACATCTTTCAGGCCGATAGCCGCCGCTATATCACCGGCCCGAACTTCTTTAATTTCTTCTCGTGAGTTGGCATGCATCTGAACAATGCGCCCCACACGTTCTTTTTTCATTTTAACCGCGTTATAAATAGCGCTACCAGAATTCAGCACACCCGAATACACACGAAAAAACGTCAACGCACCAACGAACGGATCCGTGGCGATTTTAAACGCTAAAGCCGAAAACGGCTCCTCGTCATCGGCATGCCTTTCATCTTCGGTTTCGCCATCGGACAATACGCCTTTAATCGACTTGACATCGGTTGGCGCCGGCAAATAATCGACAACCGCATCAAGCATTGCCTGGACCCCCTTGTTTTTAAAGGCGGAGCCGCATAAAGCTGGTACTATTTTATTTCCTAATGTCAGCGTTCTGATTCCTTGCCTGATCTCATCCTCACTGAGATCACCCTGCTCAAGATATTTTTCCATCAATTCATCAGAGGCATCAGCCGCCGACTCAAGCAGATTCTCACGCCACTCCCTGCATAGGGACAGCATTTCCGAAGGTATCTCCCGCTCTTCGAAAGTAACGCCTTTTGAAGCCTCATCCCAGTATATGGCTTTCATTTTGACCAGGTCGACAACGCCCTCGAAGTGCTCTTCAGCACCAATCGGCAATTGCACGGGCACCGCATTACTTCCCAGGCGATTTTTGATCTGCTCGATCACTCGCAGAAAATTCGCACCCGACCGATCCATTTTATTGACGAATACCAGTCTCGGCACATGATATTTATTCGCCTGCCGCCAAACCGTTTCCGACTGCGGCTCAACTCCGCCTACCGCGCAAAAAACCGCACAGGCGCCATCCAATACTCTAAGCGAGCGCTCTACCTCAATAGTAAAGTCAACATGCCCGGGCGTATCGATGATATTGATATGATGGGGTGGATACTGTTTAGCCATCCCACTCCAGAAGCATGTTGTTGCCGCTGAAGTTATAGTGATGCCGCGCTCTTGCTCCTGAGCCATCCAATCCATTACCGCCGCACCGTCATGCACCTCACCTATCTTATGAGACACGCCGGTGTAAAACAAAACACGCTCAGTGGTCGTGGTTTTTCCTGCGTCGATGTGCGCCATTATCCCTATATTGCGATATTGGCTAATCGGAGTTTTACGAGCCACTGCCTGTGCCTGCCGACTTAATTACCAGCGGTAATGCGAGAATGCCTTGTTCGCTTCAGCCATTCTATGCGTTTCTTCACGTTTTTTAGCGGCTGAACCACGACTTTCAAAGGCATCCAGCAATTCGCCCGCCAATTTTGAAGGCATGTTTTTTTCGTTTCTTTTGCGCGCAGCATCAATCAACCAGCGCATCGCCAATGCCGAACGCCTTGACGGCCTGACCTCCACCGGAACCTGATAAGTCGCGCCTCCGACTCGACGGGACTTTACCTCGACTCTTGGCTGCACATTTTCCAGAGCCTTTGTCAAAACTTCCAAAGGCTCCTGATGTCCTTTACCTTCGATTACATCGAGCGCACCATAAACAATTTTTTCCGCGACGGATTTTTTACCGCTTTCCATCACCATGTTCATAAACTTGGTCAGCATCACGCTGCCAAATCTCGGATCAGGTATGACTTCTCTTTTCGCCGCAACTCTTCTTCTAGACATTTAATATCACCAACGGTTAGGCTTTGGGTTTTTTGGTTCCATATTTGGAACGACCGCATTTTCTGTTTTTCACGCCCGATGTATCGAGACTGCCGCGCACAACGTGATAACGGACACCCGGCAAATCCTTTACCCTGCCGCCCCTGATCAATACCACAGAGTGCTCTTGCAGATTGTGACCTTCACCGCCGATATAACTACTCACTTCCGAGCCATTGGTCAGCCTGACGCGCGCCACCTTCCTGAGAGCGGAGTTTGGCTTTTTAGGCGTTGTGGTGTACACACGCGTACACACACCCCGTTTTTGAGGGCACGCTTCCAACGCAGGAACATTGCTTTTTTCTATTCTTTTAGCTCGCGGCTTACGGACCAATTGGTTGATCGTGGCCATATCTTTCACTCCGAGACACAGATTATCTGTCAGTCAATAAAAATAACCGCCGCGCAACGGGTGCGCGGCGGACTATCGAGGGATTTTACCTGACTAAATAGCATTTAGCTCAATTAAGCAGAGCATCATACCGCTTTATTTTTGTCAGGTCAATGTTTTTTGTTTTTTAACCATTATAACTTTTAGTCGGTATTCAAAGCCTGCTTCAAGGCTTCTTCCACACCTTCGGCATCAACGACCGCTGCCGACTCGACATCAGCAGCCTCGACAACGCCCGAACGCCGCCGTCTTCTTTGTTCATGGTAGGCTAAGCCAGTCCCCGCAGGAATCAAGCGTCCAACGATAACGTTTTCCTTGAGCCCGTGTAAGCCATCACTCAAACCCCGAACAGCGGCATCGGTCAGAACCCGGGTCGTTTCCTGAAAAGAAGCGGCCGATATAAATGACTCGGTGGCCAAAGAAGCTTTGGTGATACCCAGCAATACAGACTCAAAACTGGCCGGCACTTTTCCGTCAGCTTCCATTTTTTCATTCACTTCCCTGACCAAAGCACGCTCTACCTGGTCGCCTTTGAGAAAATCGGTATCGCCGGATGCCGTGATTTCAACTTTTCTCAGCATTTGCCGGATAATGGCCTCGATATGCTTGTCGTTGATTTTAACGCCTTGCAACCGATACACATCCTGAATTTCCTTGACCAGATAATTGGCCAAATCCTCGACGCCGCGCAATCTCAAAATATCATGCGGCGTCAACTCGCCTTCAGCGATGGTTTCGCCTTTTTCCACATATTCTCCTTCAAACACCGTAATATGGCGCCACTTCGGTATCAATGTTTCAAACTGTTCACCCGTCCCGTCCGTTATGAGTACCCGCTGCTTACCTTTGGTTTCTTTACCGAACGATATCGTTCCGCTTGCTTCGGCCAAAATCGCCGGATCTTTGGTTTTGCGCGCTTCGAACAAATCCGCAACCCTTGGCAAACCACCGGTAATATCGCGGGTTTTGCTCGATTCCTGTGGAATTCTTGCCAAAACATCACCGACTCTGACTTCTCCGCCGTCTTTAATGCTGACAATAGCTCCCGTCGGCAAAAAGTATTGCGCGGGAATTTCCGTACCCGGCAAATAGATAGTTTCTCCAGCGGCATCCAAAAGCTTGACCATCGGCCGCAATTCCTTACCGGCGCTGCCTCGCTGCTTTGGATCGGTAACGATTCTGGAACTCAATCCGGTCACCTCATCCGACTGCTGCTGAACGGTAACGCCATCGACAAAGTCAACCAGACTTACAATGCCGTTTTCTTCGGTGACTACAGGATGCGTATGCGGGTCCCAACTGACTATGATTTCTCCTGGAACAATACTGCTGCCGTCTTTAACCGACAGAACGGCGCCGTAGGGGATTTTGTAACGTTCCCTTTCACGGCCATATTCATCGACCACGCCCACTTCACCGGATCGGGAAACCGCCACCAGATTACCTTCGCGATTCGCCACTGTTTTCAGATTGCTCAATTTAACCGTACCTGCCGACTTAACCTGAACATTACTGATTGCGGCAGAACGCGAGGCCGCACCGCCGATATGGAAAGTACGCATCGTCAACTGCGTGCCCGGCTCACCAATCGATTGTGCCGCGATGACGCCGACCGCTTCGCCGCTATTGACCATCTGCCCACGCGCCAAGTCGCGGCCATAGCAAGCTGCGCAAACACCGTGACGATTTTCACAGGTGATGATAGAGCGCACATAAATCTGGTCTATGCTATTTTCATTGAGCACAGACACCCAGTGCTCATCCAATAAAGTATTGCCTTCAACGAGGACTTTTTCGCCCGCCGCATCCAGCACATCGTTAATGACGACACGCCCCAATACGCGCTCGGATAAAGGCTCGACCACATCACCGCCTTCGATGATCGGCGTCATCATTAAACCATTGGAAGTCCCGCAATCCTCACCGGTGATAACCAAATCCTGCGCAACATCAACCAGACGCCGGGTCAAATAACCGGAGTTCGCTGTTTTCAATGCCGTATCGGCAAGACCTTTGCGGGCACCGTGGGTCGAGATAAAATATTGCAGTACATCCAGACCCTCCCTGAAATTTGCGGTAATCGGCGTTTCGATAATTGAACCGTCAGGTTTAGCCATCAAGCCCCGCATCCCCGCCAACTGACGGATCTGCGCGGCTGAACCCCGAGCGCCGGATTCCGCCATCATAAAAATCGAATTAAACGATTTTTGTTTGACGCGATTACCTTCCGCATCTTCAACTTCGTCTTCGCCCAAGCCATCCATCATCACTTTAGCGACTTGATCGTTGGCATGAGACCAGATATCGACAACTTTATTATAGCGCTCTCCGTCTGTGACCAGGCCTGATGAATATTGCAACTGGATTTCCTTGACTTCAGCATCGGCGGTGGCAATGATGCCTTCTTTTTTTGCCGGTATCGCCATATCCTCGATACCAAAGGAAACCCCCGAGCGTGTCGCATAGCGAAAGCCCAGATACATCAACTGATCCGCCAGTACCACCGTCTCTTTAATGCCTAACTGCCGGTAGCAGCTATTGATCAGGTGCGATATATTTTTTTTGGTCATATCGCAATTGACAATCTCATAGGCCATGCCGTCGGGCACTATTTCCCAAATCAGAGCGCGCCCGGCCGTGGTGTTGACGCGGCTGGTCTTTGCAATGAATTCACCCGTTTCAGTTCTTGTTTTTTCGGTAACCCGCAACTGAATCCGGGTTTGCAATTCGATACTTTTAGCCGCCAGAGCCTTGTGAATTTCAGTGACTGCTGAAAAAATGCCGCCTTCACCCTTGGCATTGATTTTTTCACGGCTGATATAATAAAGCCCCAATACCACGTCTTGCGAAGGATTGATGATGGGCTCGCCATTGGCCGGCGATAAAATATTATTGGTCGCCATCATCAAGGTTCTTGCTTCGAGCTGAGCCTCGATGGACAAAGGAATATGCACCGCCATTTGGTCGCCATCGAAGTCGGCGTTGAACGCGCTACAGACCAAAGGATGAAGCTGTATGGCCTTTCCTTCGATCAGAATCGGTTCGAACGCTTGAATTCCCAAACGATGCAATGTTGGAGCCCGGTTCAACAAAACCGGATGCTCGCGGATAACTTCTTCCAGAATATCCCAGACTTCTGCACCTTCCCGTTCAACCATTTTCTTCGCGGCTTTAATGGTCGTCGCCAAACCGCGCAGTTGTAATTTGCTGAAAATAAAAGGCTTGAATAATTCCAACGCCATTTTTTTAGGCAAGCCGCATTGATGCAAGCGCAATGTCGGCCCCACAACGATCACCGAACGACCTGAATAATCAACGCGCTTACCCAGAAGATTTTGTCTGAACCGGCCTTGCTTGCCTTTGATCATGTCCGCCAGTGATTTTAACGGCCTTCTGTTGGTGCCGGTAATCGCGCGGCCTCGACGCCCGTTATCCAGCAAAGCATCGACAGACTCTTGC
Organism: Gammaproteobacteria bacterium HGW-Gammaproteobacteria-3; assembly: GCA_002843155.1. Classification (GTDB taxonomy): domain Bacteria; phylum Pseudomonadota; class Gammaproteobacteria; order Methylococcales; family Methylomonadaceae; genus PGZD01. The sequence goes on along the minus strand of PGZD01000070.1, from coordinate 9,020 downwards.
AGCATTCGCTTCTCATTACGCACGATAATATCTGGCGCATTCAAGTCCAGCAATCGATTCAAACGATTGTTTCGGTTGATGACCCGCCGATATAAATCATTGAGGTCGGAAGTCGCAAAACGACCGCCGTCCAATGGCACCAGTGGCCGTAATTCGGGCGGCAACACCGGCAATACATTCAGAACCATCCATTCCGGACGGTTTTTGGAACTTAGCAAAGACTCAATGACTTTGAGGCGTTTGGAAAATTTCTTGATTTTAGTTTCTGAATTGGTGCTGTTAATCTCTTCACGCAGACGATTGATTTCTGCTTTTAAATCGATAGCTTTCAGCAGGTCATATACCGCTTCGGCACCCATTTTGGCGACAAAGTCATCGCCGTGAAGCTCGACCGCATCCAGATATTCGTCATCAGTCAACAAGTGACCTTTTTCCAGAGGCGTCATGCCCGGCTCCAACACCACGAATGACTCGAAGTATAAAACCCTTTCAATTTCGCGCAACGTCATATCCAGCAGTAACGCAATCCTGGAAGGCAATGACTTTAGAAACCAGATATGGGCAACCGGACTGGCCAGATCGATATGACCCATGCGCTCCCGGCGCACTTTCGACAAAGTCACTTCAACACCGCATTTCTCGCAAATCACGCCACGATGTTTCAGTCTTTTATATTTACCGCACAAACATTCGTAGTCGCTGACCGGACCGAATATTTTTGCACAAAACAAGCCGTCACGCTCCGGCTTGAAAGTACGATAATTGATGGTTTCCGGTTTTTTCACTTCTCCATAGGACCAGGCACGGATAACGTCAGGCGACGCCAAGCCAATACGAATCGCATCAAAATCATCTGTGCGACCTTGTCGCTTTAAAAAGTTCATTAAATCTTTCAAGAGCTTATCCTCTTTTAATATAGTCCGGCAATTCGGAGCAGGCTATCGGTCAGTGTCGCAGAAAATACTCAATCACTTTCCAGTTCAATGTTGACAGCCAGTGAGCGTATTTCTTTTATCAACACATTAAAGGACTCGGGCATCCCGGCCTCCATTTTGTGATCGCCATCCACGATGTTTTTATACATTCGTGTCCTGCCGGTCACATCATCCGATTTGACGGTCAGCATTTCTTGCAGCGTATACGCCGCTCCATAAGCTTCCAGCGCCCACACCTCCATTTCACCCAAACGCTGTCCGCCGAATTGAGCTTTACCTCCTAACGGTTGCTGCGTCACCAAGCTGTAAGGGCCGGTTGAACGCGCATGCATTTTATCGTCCACCAGGTGATTCAGCTTCAACATATACATATAGCCTACCGTGACTTCACGCTCGAAAGGTTCACCGGTCAACCCATCGTAGAGCCTGACCTGACCGTGTTCCGGCAAATCCGCCAGACTCAACATGGTTTTAATCTCGGCTTCGGTCGCGCCATCAAAAACCGGTGTCGCCATCGGTACGCCGCCCACCAGATTTTTGGCCAATTCCAGAATTTCATGATCCGAGAATGAGTCGAGATCTTCCTTACGTCCGCTACTGTTATATATTTTTTCTAAAAAGCCCCTGATTTCAACAATTTTTGCCTGGGCTTCCAGCATTTTACCAATTTTGATACCCAAACCTTTCGCCGCCCAGCCTAAATGGGTTTCCAGTACCTGACCGACATTCATTCGGGAAGGTACGCCCAAAGGGTTCAGGACAATATCCACCGGATTGCCATCAGCGGTATAAGGCATATCTTCAACCGGTCTTATCATGGAAATGACACCTTTATTGCCATGGCGTCCGGCCATTTTGTCACCGGGTTGAATTCTTCTTTTAACAGCCAGATAAACTTTGACCATTTTCAACACACCCGGCGGCAGATCGTCGCCCATGGTGATTTTCTTGCGCTTTACTTCAAATTTAGCGTCAAATTCTTTCCGCTGCTGCTCAATCCGCTCGGCAAAAGCCTCTAACTGTATAGTGATGTTTTCGTCTTTTAATTTGATTTGCAGCCATTGAGAATGGCGCAAATCATCAAGGTACTCCTGTGTAACTACAGTACCGGATTTTAATTTCGAAGGCCCTGACTCGGCGACTTGACCCACGATCATTTTTGCTATCCTTTCATAAATATCGTGTTCTACAATTTTCAACTGATCATCCAGATCTTTTCGGTAGCGTTTGATCTCGCTTTCTTCAATCTCCAGCGCGCGCTTGTCTTTTTTCACACCGTCACGGGTAAAAACCTGTACGTCGATTACCGTGCCTTCAATACTGCCCGGCACTCTCAGCGAAGTATCCTTGACATCGGCAGCCTTTTCGCCAAATATCGCGCGTAACAATTTTTCCTCGGGCGTGAGCTGCGTCTCACCTTTAGGTGTTACCTTGCCCACCAGAATATCGCCGCCTTTAACTTCGGCGCCGACATAAACGATACCGGATTCGTCAAGTTTCGCTAACGCTTCTTCGCTGACATTGGGAATATCCGCCGTGATTTCTTCGGGATTATGCTTGGTATCCCTCGCCACGCAGGTTTTTTCCTCGATATGAATAGTGGTGAAGCGGTCTTCTTTTACCACGCGCTCCGATACCAATATCGAATCTTCGAAGTTATAACCGTTCCAGGGCATGAATGCGACCAGCATATTCTGTCCCAAGGCCAACTCACCCATATCGGTGGAAGGGCCGTCGGCCAGAATATCACCGGCCTTGATTACGTCACCCGGCTTGACCAGCGGTTTTTGATTGATGCAAGTATTCTGGTTGGAGCGCGTGTACTTGGTCAGATTATAAATATCAACACCCGCTTCGCTCGCTTCGGTTTCATCGTCGTTGACTCGTACCACGATTCTGGCCGCATCGACCGATTCGATACTGCCGCCCCGGGTTGCCACGACGGCGACACCGGAATCTTTCGCCACCGTGCGTTCCATGCCGGTTCCAACCAACGGTTTTTCGGCTCTCAGCGTCGGTACGGCCTGACGTTGCATGTTCGACCCCATCAATGCCCGGTTAGCGTCATCATGTTCCAGAAAAGGAATGATCGAAGCCGCGACCGAAACAATTTGTTTGGACGACACGTCCATATACTGCACGGTGTCCGACATGGACAGGGTAAACTCATCTTTATAGCGGCAGGAAACCAGACCTTCTTTCAATCTGCCGTTGTCATCGACAGGCACCGAAGCCTGAGCAATGACATATTCGCCTTCTTCAATCGCGGATAAATAATCTACCTGATCGGTCAACCGGCCTTCGATCACTTTCCGATACGGTGTTTCCAGAAAACCGTACTCATTGGTACGCGCATAAACTGAAAGCGAATTGATCAAACCGATATTAGGGCCTTCCGGCGTTTCAATAGGACATACGCGGCCATAGTGAGTCGTGTGCACGTCGCGCACTTCAAAACCCGCGCGTTCTCTCGCCAAACCGCCAGGGCCCAACGCTGAAACCCGGCGTTTATGAGTAACCTGGGACAAGGGGTTGTTTTGATCCATGAACTGGGACAACTGACTCGATCCAAAAAACTCCTTCACGGCGGCAGACACAGGTTTTGCATTGATGATTTCCTGAGGCATCAAGCCTTCCGAATCGGCCAGGGTCAGGCGCTCCTTTACCGCGCGTTCGACCCGAACCAGACCGACCCGGAACTGGTTTTCGATCATTTCACCGACAGAACGCACACGCCTGTTACCGAGATGATCAATATCATCGACCGTGCCGTTACCATTACGGATATTAATCAATTCTTTCAGGACATCGATAATATCCTCGTTACTCAAAGTTCCCGAACCCGTAGTCTCTTTGCGGCCTATGCGCCGATTGAACTTCATGCGTCCGACATTGGACAAGTCATAGCGGTCTTCGGTAAAAAACAGATTCTGGAATAAATTTTCCGCAGATTCCTTGGTGGGCGGCTCACCGGGACGCATCATCCGGTAAATTTCGACTAAAGCTTCCAGCGGATTGGTGGTCACATCCAGCTTCATGGCATTGGACATGTAAGGTCCCCGATCGAGATCATTGACATACAAGGTGTGAATTTCCCTGATACCGCTCTCGATAATTTTGTCCAGTAACTCTTCGGTCAGTTCGTCATTGACATGAGCCACCAGCTCACCGGTCGATTCGTCGATCAAATTGCGATCCAGGATTTTGCCATGCAGATAGGCTCTGGGCACTTCAACGGTTTCAAGCCCGGCGTCCTTCAATTGACGGATATGCTTTGCCGTGATTCTCCGGCCTTCCTCGATCAACACCTTGTCTTCGTGCTTGAAATCGAAGGCCGCAATTTCACCGCGTAGTCTTTCCGGAATCAGATGAAACAGGCATTGACCATCGCTCAAGGTAAATTGATTGGTTTCGAAGAAAATCTTGATCATTTCTTCATTGCTGTAACCCAGTCCACGCAGCAAAATAGTCGCCGGAATTTTTCTGCGTCTGTCTATTCTGACAAAGACACAATCCTTGTGATCGAACTCGAAATCCAGCCAGGAGCCGCGATAAGGAATGACACGGGCGTTGAACAACAATTTCCCGGATGAATGCGTTTTACCTTTGTCATGGTCAAAAAACACGCCCGGCGAACGATGTAATTGGGAAACAACAACGCGCTCGGTTCCGTTAATAACGAAAGTGCCGTTATCGGTCATCAGGGGCAACTCGCCCATATAGACTTCTTGCTCTCTGATATCCTTGACTACTTTAGTGCTCCCCGGCGCATCCTTGTCGTAAATAACCAATCGCACCAAAACTCTTAAAGGCGCCGCATATGTGGCGCCGCGCTGCTGACACTCCCTGACATCAAATACCGGCTCGCCGAGGCGGTATTTGACATATTCGAGCACCGCATAACCTGAATGGCTTTCAATAGGGAATACACTGGAAAATGCGGCATGCAAGCCGACATCCAGGCGTTTTTCGGGCGCTATCCCCGATTGCAAAAAACCGGAATATGAATTGATTTGTGTCGCAAGAAGATAGGGCACCTCAAGTACTTCCGTACTTTTCCCAAAGTTGTTACGAATGCGTTTTTTTTCGGTAAAAGAGTAGGCCATATTGCTTCCATACCTATTTCGTCAGGAGTCATTTATCACTGCCTATAAGCAGTAAAAGGCCGGTGACATAGCGTCACCAGCCCTACTAAAAGGCTTTAGCCTTGTGTTTTTGAGGGCAAACTTATTTAATTTCGACAGAAGCGCCCGCCTCTTCCAATTGCTTTTTAATCGCCTCGGCATCATCTTTGCTTACGGCTTCTTTAAGCGTGGTTGGGGCGCCTTCCACCGCATCTTTGGCTTCTTTCAAGCCCAGTCCTGTGATACTGCGCACGGCTTTAATGGCAGAGACCTTATTCGCGCCTGCCGCTGTCAGTATCACATCGAATTCTGTTTGCTCTTCAGCCGCAGCCGCAGCCGCAGCCGGCGCGGCTGCAGTCGCAACAGCGGCGGTAACGCCAAATTTTTCTTCCATCGCTGAAATCAAATCAACGATTTCCATTACGGTCATGCCCGAGACCGCTTCTAAAATATCATCTTGCGAGATTGCCATTCTGTGTATTCCTCTGAAATAAGTTTTAACTGATAAACTGATGTTACGCACCGGTTTCGAACCGTCAAGAACTTACGTCCATTTTTGGCTTGTAAGTTATTAATTCTTTGTTTGCCTGCTTAACATCGGTGATAAGTATAAATAGTAAGATTATGCCGCTTCTTTTTGGTCTCTGACTGCCGCCAGTGTCCGCGCAAGCTTGGCAACCGGCGCTTTCATCACCGACATCAGCATCGCGATGCCTTGATCGCGAGTAGGCAGACGCGCCAATCTTTCCAGCTCGGAAGCATCAAATGCCTGCGAGCCGATAGCCACAACCTTAGTGATTAATTTATTATGAGTTTTGGAAAACTCGCTGATCAAGCGCGCGGCGCAACCTGGATCTTCAATTGAGAAGGCAAGCAACAGAGGGCCTACCAGACCGTCATGCATACATTCAAATTCAGTTCCGGCTAGCGCACGTCTTGCCAAAGTATTTTTGACAACACGTAAATAAACACCCGTTTCTCTCGCAGTTTTCCGCAGTTCGGTCATTTCCGTAACGGTTAAACCACGATATTCCGCCGCTATGGCAGAATGGGCTTTAGCGGCATACTCAGCGACTTCTTCAACGACAGCTTTTTTGCTATCCAGATTTAGAGCCACGGTTACCTCCGGTCTTTCTGATAATCATCAGAATCAATAAAATGCATCTTTATTTAATTTAAAGATACCCCTTACGGTCCCCTTAACCAGTTTTGGTTCCAGCTTCCGTCTACGCAGGAAAAATTAAGTTTTTTCAACACCTGCGGTCTTTGACGGTTGCCTACACGCGGCAACCCAAAGTTGATATACTTCGCGCAGTTATGTTTGCGGCTTTTATAACATAAGCTAGTTTGTTCGACGCTTACACGGAAGTAAGCGGTAGACTGTGTCGGGAACAGGCAGTCGAGAGCAAGTCGCGAAAACAGGAGCATAGCAGGCTATGTAACTGTTTTCGCAAAGCGTCGCTCTTGGCTCACGCCCTTACCTACATCCCTGTAGGCAACGCCGCTATCGGACAAAATAGCTCGTTAGAAAAACGCAAATGTGACTGCGCGAATTATAATAATATTACTGAGACAATGTGCTTTGATCTATCCATAAGCCCGGGCCCATGGTGGAGGACAGTGTCACTTTTTTCATGTAAATGCCTTTTGCCGCACTCGGCTTGGCTTTCCTTAAATCAGCCAGCAATGCTTCAAGATTTTGCAGGATGGCATCGGTATCAAAACTGACCTTACCCAGAGTACAGTGGATAATACCTGCTTTATCAGTACGGTAGCGCACCTGCCCTGATTTGGCATTTTTAACTGCGGTAGCAACATCCGGCGTAACCGTACCCACTTTGGGATTAGGCATCAACCCTCTGGGGCCTAAAATTTGGCCTAGCTGCCCTACCACGCGCATGGCATCTGGAGAAGCTATAACCACATCAAAATTCATTTCGCCTTTTTTGACCTGATCAGCAAGATCATCCATACCGACAATATCGGCACCCGCTTCTTTGGCCGCATCGGCATTGACGCCCTGAGTGAAAACAGCGACCCTGACCGTTTTTCCAGTACCGTTGGGCAGTACGGTAGCGCCACGAACATTTTGGTCTGACTTTCTTGGATCGACGCCTAATTTGACACTGACATCGACAGATTCAACAAATTTTGCAGCGGCCAATTCTTTCAATAAAGACACAGCTTCCGCTACAGAATATTGCTTCGTCCTGTCAACTTTTTCTTTGATTATTTTTGCTTTTTTAGTCAACCTGGCCATTACAAACCCTCCACATTGAGACCTATGCTGCGAGCACTACCCGCAATAGTTTTAACTGCAGACTCAAGGCCTGAAGCATTCAAATCTTCCATTTTAGTTTTGGCGATTTCTTCAATCTGGGCTCGCGTTACAGTGCCGACTTTTACTTTATTCGGTGTACTGCTGCCGCTTTTTATTCCAACCGCTTTTTTCAACAAAACGGAAGCAGGTGGCGTTTTAGTAATAAATGTAAAACTACGGTCGCTGTATACGGTAATCACTACAGGCGTCGGCAAGCCTTTTTCCAACCCCTGGGTTTTTGCATTAAACGCTTTACAAAACTCCATAATATTGACACCATGTTGACCCAAGGCGGGACCTACTGGCGGACTCGGATTAGCTTCGCCCGCTTTTACCTGCAACTTAATGTATGCATTGATTTTTTTTGCCATGCTTTACTCCAAAACGGGTATAACGCTTTTCAGCTCCCCTAGAAACAAAAATCCCGGAACTTGCGCACCCGAGATCTCAAATGAATTTTAATTTTTTACTATGCTTTTTCTACTTGATTAAAACCAAGTTCGACAGGTGTTGAACGCCCGAAAATAAGCACCGAAATGCGCAATTTATTTTTTTCATAGTTGACTTCTTCGATAGTGCCGTTGAAATCCTTAAACGGGCCATCATTGACACGAACCACTTCACCCACCTCGAATAAGATTTTAGGTCTTGGTTTGTTTACGCCCTCTTCAACCCGATTCAGAATAGCCATGGCTTCTTTTTCGGAAATAGGCGCGGGACGATCCGAGGTTCCTCCGATAAATCCCAATACTTGCGGCACATCACGCACCATATGCCAAGTCTCGTCAGTCAACTCCATCTGCACCAAAACATAGCCGGGAAAGAATTTACGCTCACTTTTCCGTTGTTGCCCCATTTTCATTTCGACAACCTCTTCGGTAGGCACCAGTATTTTTCCAAAATACTCATCCAGACCTTCTCGTTTTATCCTTTCCTCCAAAGACCGCTTGACTTTGTTTTCATAATTCGAGTAAGCATGAACAACATACCAGCGCAATGCCATCGGCTAACCTCCCTGCCCTGTTAACGCGCGAACACCCCAAAACAAAAACATATCGAGAAGCCACAGTATTACACCAACAGCAAACACCATGGCAAATACGGAGAGAGTCGTCCTGAAAGTTTCCTGCCTTGTTGGCCAAACAACTTTTCTAACTTCCTGCCTCGACTCCATAACAAATGACCAGACACCTTGACCAAACTCGGTTGTCAGTACCAGACCCAATGCCAATATTATAACGGCCAAGAAGGCGAGCACTCTATAGAGAAGTGAATATTGAGAGAAATAATAGAATGCAGCCAACCCTGCAATGACAAGAACAAGCGCCAACACTTGTTTTACAACATCGGCAACCGATGCTGTTGGTTCGACCTGTGTATTCATGCGTTGATACTATGGACTAGAGTTAACTATGCTTATCGACTGAATGGCAGGCCAGGAGGGAATCGAACCCCCAACCTGCGGTTTTGGAGACCGCTGCTCTGCCAATTGAGCTACTGACCTATTCAGACAAATATAAAACAAAAAACCTGATTTAATGCCTTACTCGACAATTGAAGCAACGACACCCGCACCGACTGTGCGACCACCTTCGCGTACCGCGAAACGCAAGCCGTCATCCATCGCAATCGGCGCAATGA
>PGZD01000069.1 GCA_002843155.1 Gammaproteobacteria bacterium HGW-Gammaproteobacteria-3 | reverse complement strand
CGCTCGGCAATCGTTTTGAATGCGGATTCGACTTCCCGAGAAGGGCGACTCCACTAAAAGTTAGGCCGCCAATTTTTATTGTCCGACAGGCTCCTAGGCCCTCAGTGGCTGCTGCTCAATTAGCTTATCCTAATATGTCGTCATATTGTAGCTTCGCTCCCACTAGCCCATGTTGGCGATGGCGCACAGCCGGTTGAAGACAATGTCGTAATCGTCAAGCAAATGCTGTTTGTAGGACTGTTCCAACGTCTGTTGATCGGGCGGCAGCGCGGCGTCTTGCGGGTTGAACACCAGATTCAATTCCAGGCCTCTGTCCGGTTGGCCATAACCCAGTCGATTCAAGCGCTGCAAGGCCGCCAGACTGTCCCGAAACACGCCCTTGCCGCGTTGTTTGTCGACATTGTCTTCCAGATAGCAGGGCAGGGAAGCGACGATGCTCACTTGTTGATCCGCCAAAAATGCCGCCATGTTCCGATAGCCGTCGGCTTCCAATATGGTCAGGTTGCAACGGTCGATGGCGGTCATGCCGCGATCGCGGGCCGCGCGCACCAGAAACTTGAAATCGGGATGCATTTCCGGCGCGCCGCCAGTCAAATCCAGTGTATGGATATTGGCGTCGTCGACCAGCGCCAGAATTTGATCGATGGTTTCCCGGCTCATCGCTTCGGTGCGTTTCGGGCCGGCGTTGACATGGCAATGCACGCAACTTAGCAGGAATTGGCGCGCGGCGAGTTGGAGCAGGTGTTGATCAAGGGTGCCAAGGGCTATGTCTTGATGACTCACGCTGGCGGGGAGGCGGTATTGACGATGTTAACCAAGTCGTCCGCCAAACTGGGTCTGATTTTTCTGGACGTCAAACGGGCGGCTGGCCAAATCGCCGATCTGCTTTAGGGAGTCGATTTTGTAATGATACGGACAAAAAGATAAGTCAGTTGCACAAGTTATAAAATGCACGTTCCTTAGGCAGCACTTGGGTTTTTAATGATGCCTCGGGTCTGTAACAGACCGATGACGCTTTGTACGCTTTCCGTGAGCGTCAGGCTCTGGGTGTTCACCACCAACTCAGGCCTTTCCGGTTCTTCGTAAGGCGAGTCGATGCCGGTAAAAAAAAGGATTTCACCGGCCCGCGCTTTTTGGTACAAGCCTTTGACATCTCTTGTTTCGCAGGTTGCCAAGGGGCATTGGCAATAAATTTCAAGAAAGTCGCCGTGCGGCACCAGTTTGCGGGCGGCGCTGCGGTCGGCCTTGAAAGGGGAGATGAACGCGGTGAGGGTGATAATTCCGGCTTCGGTCATCAGTTTCGCCAATTCGCCGATTCTGCGGATATTTTCCACGCGGTTGCTGTCGCTGAACCCTAAGTCGCTGCACAAGCCGTGGCGCACGTTGTCGCCATCGAGCACAAAAGTCGAACATCCGGCTTTGTGCAGATAATCTTCGACCGCGTGTGCGAGAGTCGATTTGCCCGAACCGGATAATCCGGTAAACCAGAGTATGACGCTTTTATGATGATGCAGCCGTTCCCGGTCAATGCGTGTCACCGTGGCGTTATGCCAGACGGTATTGCTGCTTTTTTGAGTCATGAATATGAGTGGTTCTAAGCGTATTGCGTTGAAAAACAGTCGATAAAGGCCGACAGCATGGCTTTGGGCAAATGATTGATGCCCGCCGCCGCTTTACGGCCGCCCCCGGATGGAAAAGACGCGCACAGATCATCGGCGCCGGTTTTGTTGGACAAGGGCGCTCTGACACTGACCAGATAGCCCCCGGCATTATTGTGGCTCAGGATGGCATGGGCGCGATTGGGATATGTATTGGCCAGCTCGTTGGCCCATACGCCGCTGATGCGGCGCGCCCAGGCTTGATCAGGCAGGATAAAAACCGCTGCCGACGGATTCCGGTATTCCGGCGTAATGTGTTCGGCTTGTTTCAAGTCGTCAAAATAACCGGCCAGCAATTGCTGGTAAATAGCCCGGTTGCCCTCGATAAAATCGAAAGGGGAGGCAAACGGCGCCATTTCCCGGTACAGCTTGGCGGGGGCAAAGTGCAGGTCGTCCAGACTGCTGCCGTAGCTGTTGTAATTGATGCAGATGCCTAACCGCTTGAGTTGTTCCACTTCGGTGGTGGACAGCGCCAAAGTTTTGGCCAAGTGGGCCGCTGCGCTGTCCAGGTTGTCGCCGAAGGCGGCGGCGATGGCCCAGTTTCGGTAACGGCCTTTAAGGTGCTGATCGACCAGGAGACTGGTGCAGGTGTTGGCGTCGGTATCGATCAAAGTGGTCAGAGCGGGGTGATCCGGAATTTCCCCGGGGCGGTGATGATCGACATAAAAAACTTTCGCGCCCTGGTTCAGAATGCGATCCAGGTCGGTTTTGTTCGACTCCATGGAAATATCCAGAACCAAAACTTCATCGCCGCTCTGTGCCGAAACCTGGGCCAGAAGCTTGATATCTCTTTTGATGCCGGTAATGAGCCGGGTGTCGGCAGGGCGGGCCTGGCGCAACTGGATGAGCGCACAGATACCGTCGGCATCACCGTTGAAAACGTCAAAATACATGGCTTTACTCTTTGTGATTTTCTTCTAAATATTCTACGGCAACCGACAAGGGCGGCAAAATGTTTATAAAAAATGTTAAACTGCAAATATCAAAGTGCGGCAGCGATCAATGATGCCGCGATTGATGCAGGTGGATTATACTTCGAATACATTTCAGATTATAAATAAAGGATTCCCATGATTCCCGTTATTTTATCCGGCGGTTCAGGTACCCGGCTTTGGCCTTTATCGCGGGGACAATACCCCAAACAGTTTCTGCCTCTGGCTTCCGAAAAAACCATGATTCAAGAGACGCTGCTGAGGCTCGACGGACTAAAAAACCTTCAGCCGCCTATTGCCGTCTGTAACGAAGACCACCGCTTTATGATGGCCGAACAGTTGTGGGAAATCGGCTTTAAACCTGCCGCCATTATGCTTGAACCGGTGGGTCGGAATACCGCTCCCGCTGTCGCCATCGCGGCTTTGTCGGTGAAGCCTGACGATATTTTGCTGATTTTGCCCGCCGATCATGTCATTGTCGATGGCGACGCTTTCCATAAAGCGGTCATCGCCGCCGAAAATCTGGCCCGGCAAGGCTTGCTGGTCACTTTCGGTATCGTCCCCACCGAGCCTGAAACCGGTTATGGTTATATAAAACGTTCCGGCAAGCAACACGGTGACGCTTTTGGCGTTGAAGCCTTTGTTGAAAAACCGGATAGGGCGACGGCGCAACGATACCTCGATAGCGGGAATTATTTCTGGAACAGCGGCATGTTTGCTTTTAAGGCGGCGAGTTTCCTTGAGGAATTGAATAAATTCAATCCCGCCATAGTCGAGGCTTGTAAAAAAGCGCTCCAGGGCGCAAAACAGGATTTGGATTTTACCCGTCTCGACAGCGGGGCTTTTTCAGCTTGCCCGGCCGATTCAATCGATTATGCGGTCATGGAAAAAACGGCTCAGGCGGTCGTGATTCCGCTGGATGCCGGTTGGAATGATGTAGGGTCGTGGTCGGCGCTTTGGGATGTCACCCGGAAAGACGCTGCCGGTAATGCTATATTCGGCGATGTCTTGACCATCGAAACTGAAAATTCTTATTTGTATTCCAAAAACAAACTGGTGGCGGCCATCGGCGTGAAAAATCTGGTGATTGTGGAAACCGATGACGCCTTGCTGGTTGCCGCTAAAGACAAGGTGCAGGAAGTCAAGACCATTGTCGAGCTATTGAAGCAAGGCAAGCGCCGGGAAGCCGATTTGCATCGCAAAGTTTATCGGCCCTGGGGGCATTATGATTCGGTGGATAATGGCGAGCGCCATCAAACCAAACGAATTGTGGTAAAACCCGGCGCCAGATTGTCTTTGCAAAAACATCATCACCGGGCCGAACATTGGGTGGTCGTAAAAGGTACGGCGCTGGTGACTAAAGGTGAGCAACAATTGCTGCTGGCTGAAAACGAGTCGATTTTTATTCCTTTGGGCACGGTGCATTGCCTGGAAAATCCCGGCGTGATCGCCCTGGAAATGATAGAAGTGCAATCCGGCAGTTATCTTGGCGAAGATGATATTGTACGTTTTGAAGACCAATACGGTCGCATTTAATCAAAAAGGAGCTTCAGCCCATGACACAAAAAATAACCAAAGCCGTTTTTCCGGTAGCCGGTTTAGGCACCCGGTTTTTACCCGCCACCAAAGCCAGTCCCAAGGAAATGCTGCCGATAGTCGATAAGCCTTTGATTCAATATGCCGTTGAAGAGGCGGTGGCAGCCGGTATCGACACCATGATTTTCATTACCGGAAGGAATAAATGGGCCATAACCGATCATTTTGATAAAGCTTACGAGCTTGAAAATGAGCTGGAAGCAAAAGGCAAAACCGAAACCCTGGAAATGCTCCGCAGTATTGTGCCGCCGCATGTCGCCTGTGTGTTTATCCGTCAATCCGAAGCTTTGGGCCTGGGTCATGCGGTTTATTGCGCGCGTCCGGTCGTCGGTGATGAGCCTTTCGCAGTGATTCTGGCTGATGATTTGATTGAAGACCAGGATCGGGGTTGCATGGCGCAGATGGTGAACCTGTACGATCAAAAGCAATGCAGTATTCTTGGTGTCGAAAGAGTCGAGCCGTCGGAAACCGGCAGTTACGGCATTGTAAAAACCGAAGCCTTTGCAGATTCCGTAGGCGCGGTCAAATTGATTGTGGAAAAGCCCAAACCGGCCGAAGCGCCTTCCAATTTGGCCGTGGTCGGACGTTATATTCTGACGCCTGCGATTTTCGACAAAATAAAAACTATCGGCAAAGGGGCGGGGGGGGAGATTCAGCTCACCGATGCGATTGCCGATTTGCTCACTGATGAACAGGTATTGGCTTATGAATTCGAAGGCAATCGTTATGATTGCGGCTCCAAGCTGGGTTTTTTGATTGCCACAGTGGAACACGGCTTGCTGCATGATGAATTGAAAGACGGTTTCATCCGTTATTTGAAAACATTAGCGCAAAAACTTTAGTTGCTGTTTTCAGGCTGATGTTTGAATGGCAAATGTGAGGCGGCATCTTCTTTATAAACCTCGATCGCTTGCCTCTCCTGCGTGACAAAGCGGTCGATAGCCTGTGCCAGTTCCGGGTCTTTGATCCAATGCGCCGAATAAGTGTATACAGGTTCAAAGCCACGGGCTATTTTATGTTCGCCCTGGGCGCCGGAATCAAAATTTTTCAAACCGTGGCTGAGGCAATAGTCCAGGCCCTGGTAATAGCATGTTTCAAAATGCAGGCTGTGATATTCTTCAAAACAGCCCCAGTAACGGCCATACAGCGTATCGGCGCCGACTAAACTCAAAGCCGCGCCGATATAGCGATGGTTTTTAATGGCCAGAATCAACAATAACTGTTCCGGCATGACGACGGCCAGTTTCTGAAAAAAATCGAGGTTGAGATAAGGTCTCATGCCGCGTTTCAGATAAGTCATTTGATAAAATTCAAAGAAAACCCGCCAGTGCCGGTCTGAAGCCGAAGCGCCGCCGATTTGTTCAAACACAATGTCCTGCTCGGCGGCGCGTTTGCGTTCCCGTTTGACTTGCTTGCGTTTGCTGGCGGTAAAGCTGTCGAGATAATCGTTAAAATCCCGATAGTTTTGATTGCGCCATTGGAACTGGACACCGACGCGCAGGCTCAAGCCGGCCGAGCTAAGCTGTTGGGCCTGCTGAGCCTTGGCAAATAAGCAATGCCAGGATGAAATACCGTGGCTTTCCGAGCTTTGTTGCATGAAAGCCATGATCAGAGCAATGATTGGCGCGGCATCCAGGCCGTTTCGAATGACGATGCGCGCCCCCTGGCAAGGCGTAAACGGTATCGCGGTAAGCCATTTGGGATAATAAAGCAAATCGCTTTGTTGGTGGGCTTTTGCCCATTGCTGATCGAACACATATTCGCCTTGGGAGTGAAATTTCAGATATAAAGGCATCAAAGCCACCAGAATGCCTTGGTCGTAAACCAACAGATGCCGTGCTCGCCAACCGGTTTGTTGAGACACCGGGCCGCTTAGTTCCAATGCCTCTAAAAACTCATGGCGTATAAAAGGATAATCGGTTCCGGCGAGGCTGTTCCAGAGGCCGCTATCGATTTCGGTGATATTTTCGATCAGTTTTACTTCCACGGTTGAACTCGGTAATAAAAAAATTTATCAAGGGGGATAAGTATGTTCGACAAACCTTTTTCACAAGCGTGCGAAAACAATAAAGACCCGATTTTGCAAGTGCTTCGGAATGTTTTCAAACCGGTGTCGAAGGTCTGGGAAATCGGCAGCGGCACCGGACAACATGCGTGTTATTTTGCTGAAAAATTACCTCTGCTACAGTGGCAACCGACAGACAGAGATGAAAATATTCCCGGCATAAGCCGTTGGGTGATTGAGGCCGGTTTGGACAATCTTTTACCGCCGCTGCCACTGGATGTCAACGAACCGGTGTGGCCGGTACAGGCAATTGACGCGCTGTTTACCGCCAACACCCTGCATATCCTGTCCTGGCAGGAAGTGACGACAATGTTCGAGCGTCTGAAAACGCTGTTGACGCAGGACGCCCGGCTTTGTATTTACGGGCCGTTCAATTATGGTGGCAACAAAACCTGCGCCAGCAACGCCCGTTTCGATAACTGGCTGAAGGCCCGCAATCCGTTAAGTGGCATACGCGACAGCGAAGCGGTATTGGCGCTCGCCGAGGCGGCGGGCTTGCAATTGCTCGAAGATGAAGCGATGCCTGCCAATAACCGGTTGTGGGTGATGCAAAAATCGGATGTTAATTGAGCAACACACTTCGAAATCGCTGGCTGTCAAATGCCCAGTTTTTTACGCGCGATAAAAAATTTCAGGCGCTGTAGCGGGTTACGGTTACCGTTCCACAAATAGCCGTTTTTCAGCCGGTTGATACGCGCGTCGTAACAAATATAATGCGGTATAGGTTTGAGTTCATGCGGGTGCAGCAAGGCCAGTATGGCTTTGGTGATGACGATGCCGGTGGCCAGTTTACAGCCGCTGGCAATGCTCGGTGCCTTGCGGCTATCAAGATCGAAGGCGTCGGGTTGGATATATTTGAGATGGAATCCGGCAGGCGCTGCGGCCAAGGCCATTTTTAAAGCTTGTAAACCCAGCGGCGCCTGATAATCAATATCAAAATAGTCATCGAAAGACATACCTTCGGGCGTAAACACCAATACGCCTACGCCAAAGCCCATGGGTACGCCGAGTACCGCCGGAATACCACGCGTTCTGCAAGCGTTGAGGATCAAGCGGTGTACGCCGATTTCGAAAAATTCGACGGCATCGACAAACACATCGACGCCGGTTAAAAAGTCATCGACATTGTTTTCATGAATGCCGGTACCATAGGTTGTTATGGTCGCTTCGGGATTGATATCCAAGGCCAGTTTTTGCATGACCGCCATTTTGTCATGACCTACAGTGGACATTGTGGCGCCGTATTGTCGATTGAAATTGCCCATTTCAAATTCGTCGAAATCGGATATTTTAAAATTACCAACACCGACACGCGCCAAGGTAATCAAATAATCACCGCCCACACCCCCCATGCCGGCAATGGCGAATGTGGCATTTTTCAGGCGCGTTTGTTGCTCTCCGGTGGTAATGCCCTGATTCCTGGAAAAAGCCAGGTCATAATTAAATTGAGACATATTTTTTTCCTGTCTGGATAGAGGGAAGGTTTTTTAAGGTTCTATTTGACCTACAAGGGATCAATTGCCCTGTTCCGCGCGAACTCCCTAGGAGATTAGGTTTACCTAAGCGACAGAGCGTGGTGCAAGGGTTGTTCAGCGACCGGTTTTCGGGCGTGACGGATGTTTTATCGCATCGCTGGCAGGCTTTTTTACCAAAGCCTCGTCTTCACTCATCGCCTGATAAATCGGGCTCCTACAACAAATCTTCATGCCGGACGGAATAGGTTGCCTTGTTCCGCGTGAGATTCACGAAACGCACATATTATTGCGTCTTGAGCTGATCCAGCAAAGCGGCGGCGGCTTTTTTTTCCGTAAAATCGGACTCGGCAGTGGTAATGGTTTCCAGAATTTTCACGGCTTTTTGCTTATTCCCATTGGCGACCTGAGCTTCGGCCAGATGATACTGAATGTCATTGGCCTTGGGTGCCAGACTCGCGGCTTTTTCCAGTAGATCCAAACTTTTCGTTGGCTGCCCTTGCTTGAGCAAGATGTAACCATAGGTGTCGGCAATAGCGGCGGATGCAGAGGCTTTCTCATAAGCTTTTTTAGCCAGTTCGAGCGCTTTTGGATTTTTTTGCTGTGAATACAACCAGGCCAGATTGTTCAACGCCAGCGGGTTGTCGGGTTGTTGCTTCAGCACGGCCTGATAATGTTGCTCCGCTTTGGAGTAGTCGTTTTGTTGTTGATAGGTGGTGGCCAGTTTGAAATGGGCGGTCATGTTTTCAGGGTTTTTGGCCAGCTCGCTGTTAAGCAGCTTGAGAGCATCGTCCGATTTATTTTGCGCGTTCAATAAATCAGCGATAAGCGCAAGGATTTTATCATTGGTTTGCAGCTGATAGGCTTTTTGATAGGCGGTTGTGGCCTGATCCAGTTTTTTGTCGGCTAAATACGCATCACCCTGTAAAATCTTTCCTAACGGCAGCTTGGGAAATTGACTGTCCAATTGTTTGGCCAGTTCCAATGCTTCGCCGGTGCGGCGTAGCTTGATCAGATAAGCCCCTTTTAAAAAATTGGCTTGTGGGTTGTTGGTGTCTATTTTTGCCGTCTCGGTCATCAGATCCAGCGTTTCTTTTTCTTTGCCCGGCTGAGCCCCAAGCAATTTTGCCAGCAACAAGCGATGATTGATGTCCTTGGGGTCCTGATCGATAATCCGGAGTAGAGTTTGCTGACCCGGCTCCAGCTTGTTGTTGACCAGTTGAGCGCCGGCCAGCAGCGATAATACCGTTTTGTTGTCGGGATAACGTCTATTCAGGTCTTCGCTGAGCGCCAGGATTTTTTCGGGTTGTTTTTGTGTGAGATAAAATTTACCCAGATTCTTGACGACTTCGGCTTCCGCGTTAACGTCGCCGTTTGCTTTTTCCAGGGCAGTCAATAGCGTTTTTTCCACTTCGTCCGTGTTTTTTTGCTTCAATGCCACGTCGGCCAGGACAAAGTAGGCTTTGATGGCTTTATCATTGATGTTTATGGCTTTGTTGGCATACACTTCGGCCTGGTCGAGTTGATTTTGGTCCAGTTTTAGTATGGCCATACCAAGATAGGCCAGAATGCTTTGAGGCGCCAGATTGATGGCTTTTTGATAGCTTTTTGCGGCGGCTTCGTTATCTTTTTTGATGAGATACAGTAAAGCTTGCAGATTGTGAAACGCGGCTACATTCGGATTATCCTGCACTAACTGCGCAAGCTTTTTGTCGGCTTCTTCAACCTTGTTTTGTTTTAACAGGTTGAGCACGTCCAGGTATTGGTTTTTGTTTAAGTCGGTTTCCGCTTGCTGCAATGATTCTAAAATAGAAGATGAGGGGCTTGGATCAAAAGGCAGAAAAGGCTCGGGACTATCGAAGCTGCTTTGCTGGTCTTGTAAGTCGTAAGTTGCGGCGTTTACGGTCTGGATACCGGATAAAAAGCCGAAGATAATGGCGGCCAGACGTTGCTTGCGGGTTATAAGATGGTTTTTCATTGTATCCTCTTGGGGTGAATGTCGTTGAATGGAGTTTTATGAATTACAGGTCATTGGGGTGACAAAAATCCTGCCAATCATCAACTTTAAAATGTATTGAGTATAGCTTCGAACGGTGGTAAGCGTCCAACGCTATGCGCTTTAAACTTGGGGTTCTGAGCTCTTCAAGAATCAAAATCTGGTTTAAAATGATTTTTTTTGTTCCGTTGGCTAGGAATCAAGCTTATGGCTTGGCCAAAATATAGAAATAATAAAGACAGTTTTATTCAAGCGAGCCTTGCTATAGACTAGCAGGTTTTTTATAGCTTCGAGATTGTACATGAAAGCACCGCATATCGGTTTTATAAGCCTGGGTTGCCCTAAAGCCCTGGTGGATAGTGAACGAATCTTGACCAAACTGCGAGCGGAAGGTTATGAAGTTTCACCTTCTTATAAAGAAGCCGATCTGGTGGTCGTCAATACCTGCGGGTTTATCGATGCGGCGGTGGAAGAGTCGTTGGACAGCATAGGCGAAGCATTGGCCGAAAACGGCAAAGTGATCGTAACCGGTTGTCTGGGTGCGCGTGAAGATGAAATCAGGGCGCGCCATCCGCAAGTTTTGAAAGTCACCGGTGCTCACGCGCTGGAGGCCGTTGTCGCAGCGGTACACGAACATTTGCCGCCACTGCACGATGCTTTTACCAGCTTGGTGCCGCCGCAAGGCATTAAGCTCACGCCCAAACATTACGCCTATCTGAAAATATCCGAAGGCTGCAATCATCGCTGTACTTTCTGCATCATTCCCTCGATGCGCGGCGATCTAGTGAGTCGGCCGATTGGTGATGTCATGCGGGAAGCCGAGCGTCTGGCCAATGCCGGTGTCAAGGAATTGCTGGTGGTATCCCAGGACACCAGCGCTTACGGACTCGATCTCAAATACCGGCAAGATAAGTGGCGGGACAGGGCGCTGCGCACCCGCTTTTACGATCTGGCCCAGGCGCTGGGCGAACTCGGTATTTGGGTCAGAATGCATTATGTCTACCCGTATCCGCATGTCGATGAAGTGGTGCCGCTGATGGCTGAAGGCGCTATTTTGCCTTATCTGGATATACCTTTTCAACACGCCGACAGTCGCATTCTAAAACTCATGAAACGCCCGGCCGCGTCCGAAAATAATCTGGAGCGTATTCGGGCCTGGCGCAAAATATGCCCCGACATTACCGTGCGCAGCACTTTTATTGTCGGTTTTCCGGGGGAAACCGAGCAGGAATTTGAACAGTTACTGCAATTTCTGACCGAGGCACAAATGGACCGGGTTGGCTGCTTTGCCTATTCGCCGGTCAAAGGCGCTGTGGCCAATGAGTTGCCCTTCGCCATTGACGAAGCGGTCAAACAAGAGCGTCTGGCCCGGTTTATGGAGCATCAGGCGCAAATCAGCGCCGCCCGGTTGCAGCATCGCATTGGCCGAACCGAAACGGTGTTAATCGATGAAGTGGTCGCAGAAGGCGCGGTTGCCAGAAGCAAAAGGGATGCGCCGGAAATCGATGGTCAGGTATTTATCGATGGCGCCACGCACCTTAAAGTCGGCGATTTCGTGACGGTTGAAATGGAAGAAGCCGATGACCATGATTTATGGGGGCGCTTAACATAGGTTATTGTCAATAGCGCCTCAAGAAACATGAGGCCACCGTGCTGCTGTTCGCCAAAGACTCACATGCGGCCTTCACCAATAACCGAGCAGAACAGGATTTGAGAATGGCCAAAGTCAAACCTTACTGTGAAAGTTCGTTATTTTGTGCTCATTATCTGTCTTTGTGATATACAAAAACTTTCATTTTCCGGGGTGATGCTGCGCTTTCATGAACGTTAGGTCTCCGGTTGCTTCCGGGCAGAAGACCAGCCCCATGCCTATTGCCGAATATCCAGTTATCTGCAAACCATGGCCAACCGAGGCTATAATCCGCTCATCGCGATTCAAATTGCTCTGGCTGGGAATGCCTCTTCGATAGGGGGCGAGTAGTTACGTTTCAACTTTGATGCGGGTATTCTGACCGTCCACGACGGCAAGGGGAAAAAGGATCGGGCGGTGCCGTTGCCACAAACATTGGTGCCAGCACTAAAACAGCAATTGTAAAAGATCTCGGAAGTTTTTGAGGCCGACAGGAAGCTAAAATTTGCCGGTACGTTTTTGCCAGACCAATTGAACCGAAAATATAAGAACGCCAGATAAAGAATTTATCTGGCAATGGTTTTTCCCGGCTCAATCGCTAACTTTTCTGCGGGAACCGCAGGAATATAAACGCTACCCTATGCATGAATCGGTGGTGCAGAAAGCGATCAAACAAACGGTCAATAATGCCAGGATTACCAAACGCGCTGAGGTACGCGGGATGATTAAACCATTTCAATCGCATAGGGCTAACGTAATCCCGGCAATGGGAGCTATCATTCCACCACTAAATCATCAACACGCTGAAAGCCTCTGGGTAGCGCTAATCCGCGTTTGGCGCGGTTGCCCATATAGTGGGCAATATCCAGAGGCTTTAAGGTGACATGGCGTTTGCCGGATACCACTTTTAACGCGCCCGACTCCGGCAGCGCCACCACTGCCACCACCGCATCGGCGCCGCCGACCAAATCGGCGGGGGCAATCTGAATCAGCTTGTTGCCCTTGCCTTTAGCCAAAGCCGGTAATTCGGTGGCCGGAAAAATCAACAGCCGCCCCTGCTTTGTGGCGACCGCCAGTACATCGTTAGCCTGCCGCAAACGCGCGGGAGTGAGTGTCTTGACACCCGGGGGCAAGGTCAGTACCGCCTTGCCCGCTTTATTTTTACCCGCCAGATCCTGCAATTGAACTCTGAAACCATAACCACTAGTTCCGGCCAATACATACCAATCCTCTGGGTTTCCCGCCAGCAAAGCGATGAACAGCGAACCGGGCGGCGGTTTGAAACGTCCGGTTAAAGGTTCGCCCTGTCCGCGCGCCGACGGTAAATCATGGCTCGTTGTGCTGTACACCCGTCCGCTATCGTCAAACACATAAAGCGGTTGAGTGGTTCGGGTTTTAACGGCTTGCAAATAACCGTCGCCGGAACGGTAGCTCAAGGCTGTAATATCGACATCATGACCTTTGGCCGCGCGAATCCAGCCTTTTTCCGACAACACCACGGTAATCGGCTCGTTGGCAATGAGTTCGGTGGTATCGAGCGCTTTGGCAAGGTCTCTTGCCACCAGCGGCGAACGCCGATCATCACCGTATTCTTCAGCATCGTGTTCGAGCTCTTTTTTGATCAATCGGTTCAGCAGTGTTTTTGAAGCCAATGTTTTTTCCAGGGCTTGGCGTTCTTTCTCCAGTGCTTCCTGTTCACCGCGAATCTTCATTTCTTCAAGCCTGGCCAGATGTCTGAGCTTCAATTCCAAAATCGCTTCGGCCTGTAAGTCGCTGAGACTGAAACGTTCCATCAACACCGGCTTGGGTTTGTCTTCATTACGGATGATCGCTATGACTTCATCGATATTCAGATAAGCCGTCAACAAACCTTCCAGAATATGCAAGCGCGCGAGCACTTTATCCAGCCGGTATTGCAGGCGCCGCCGGACGGTTTCGGTTCTAAAACTCAGCCATTCGGTCAAAATGGTTCTAAGGTTTTTGACTTGCGGTCTGCCATCCAGGCCGATCATGTTCAGATTGACCCGATAATTCTTTTCCAGGTCGGTAGTGGCAAACAAATGCGACATGAGCGCTTCGACATCGATACGTCTGGATCTTGGAATCACGACCAGCCGGGTTGGATTTTCATGATCGGATTCATCGCGCAAATCTTCAATCATCGGCAGTTTTTTTGCGTTCATTTGCGCTGCGATCTGCTCCAGCAGCTTGGCGCCGGAAACCTGATAAGGCAGCGCGCTTATCACGATATTGCCGTCTTCCTGTTCGTAGCTGGCACGCATTTTAAGTGAGCCGTTGCCCGTTTCATAGAGCTTGCGCAGCTCTTGAGGCGCAGTGATGATTTCGGCCCGAGTCGGGTAATCAGGGCCTTTGACGTACTGCAATAGGGCGTCGAGCGTGGCCTCGGGATGATCCAGCAAATGCACACAGGCGGCGGCGATTTCGCGCAGATTATGCGGCGGAATATCAGTGGCCATGCCGACTGCAATACCCATCGTGCCGTTCAGCAAGATATTGGGTAGGCGTGCGGGCAATAGCACCGGCTCTTTCAGCGTGCCATCGAAATTATCGCTCCAGGCCACCGTACCCTGGCCGAGTTCGGCCAATAAAGTTTGCGCATAAGCGGTCAGGCGCGATTCGGTATAACGCATCGCGGCAAATGATTTCGGATCATCCGGCGCGCCCCAGTTGCCCTGCCCGTCTATCAAGGGATAGCGATAGGAAAAATCCTGAGCCATCAACACCATGGCTTCATAGCAGGCAGAATCGCCATGGGGATGATATTTACCCAGAACATCACCGACCGTTCTGGCCGATTTTTTGTATTTGGCCAGCGAAGTCAGCCCCAGCTCCGACATCGCGAAAATGATACGTCTTTGTACCGGTTTTAATCCATCGCCAATATAAGGCAAGGCCCGGTCTAAAATAACGTACATGGCGTAATCCAGATACGCTTTTTCGGTGAAAGTTTTTAACGGGAGTTGTTCGAAATTTTCCTGTATGTCCATGAATACTGTTACTAATCCACAAAACGCTACAGTTTAGGCGAGTCGCATGGAAAAATATACAGGCATTGAATATATCCGCAGGGCTACCTCATTAAAAAACCTGAGCCAAAATATCAGTTAAGGCAGAATCATCCCAGCCCGCTACTTTACGCATACGTTTGATGGACATCCGTTTCTTTTGAGCCTGTCGTATCATGTTCAGTGCGGCATGACGGATAATAGCGACATTGGTTGGGGCATTATCTTTACGTATGCGGCTCTGGTCTTCACCGAAAGACATATCCAGCACCCAATGCAACTGGTTTTCGATACCCCAGTGCAAACGTACGGCGGCCAGCATCTGCGCTGCCGAGGCCTGCGAACTGCTGATAAAGTAACGGGTTTCTTGAGTCGTTGTATCGCCGATGTGCCGCTCACTATCAATAGCGATAATGCTGCCCAGATTTTTCCACTCCGGGTGACTCGCCCTAAGCCAGTCAATATCGGTACTGACACGGCACTGCCGGACTTCGATACGCCCGTGGCCTTTATCAATGCTTTCAGCACGAGCCATCCAGGTCAGCGATGCCGGAGCGGTCTGTTCAAAATGCAGGCGGACATCATTATGCAGGCTGCTTTGGTTACCTTTAAGCGCCAATAGGTAATCGCCACCTTTATCGATGATTTTCTCGGCGATGGCTTTTTGGCAACCCATGGCATCAATAGTCACGATAGCGCCGCGCACATCCAGCCAGTTCAATAGTTCAGGAATCGCGGTAATCTCATTAGATTTTTCACGGGTTTTAATCTGCCCTAAGACGATCCCCGCTTCGCTGGCAAAAGCTGACACTAAGTGTATCGGCGACTGCTCGCCATCATGGCTGCCACGTAGCGTTTTACCATCAATGGCCACCACTTTACCCGCCACTTCAGGACTTAACCAGACCCGAATCCATTCCACAAACAAACGCTGGAACTGCGTGCTATCAATGGCTCGGAAAAATCGCCGCAGGGTGTCATCGCTCGGCATACCGTTCTTATACGGCAGATACTGGCGTAAAAAATTGCCAAATGCCTCTATATCATCCCAGCTTTCAGCCCCGCAAATGACGGCACACAACGTCAGTAGCAGTATTTCGGACATGGGGTGCAGTTTTTTACGTTCAATGCGGGGATCGTCGAGCTGTCCAAAAATATCTAAAAAATCCATTTCTTATGGTTCCTTGAGTGTGGTTTAGCTCGCCATTATCCTAAATTTGGTTTACTGGGGGCTATTTTTTAATGAGGTAGCCCTGACCCTGTATTTTCTTCCACAAGCTTAACAGAACAAGCATCATAAATAAAAGACCTGACCCCGTATTTTCGCGCTGCGCAATTCAAACTCAAGGCGCATGCCAACGATATTGATTATCAGAGCGGTAGAGGCTTACAGCAGTCACAAATGGCGTCATTGCTGATGTGT